>CAZSNX010000394.1:0-4713 GCA_964607945.1 uncultured Candidatus Obscuribacterales bacterium | reverse complement strand
CGACGGGCACCGCGAGACAATCACCGGACGCTTCCCCAAGTTCCTTAACTCAAGACCGGAGCAGCAACTGGCAGCGCCTTTATGAAACGGAAAGCTCAAGACAGATTGTTGAGCTGATTGCACAAACAGAGAACTCCAGAACCAAGGAAGTCATCAAGGTCAACGACTATACAAATCCGAAAACTTTCAACAACCCGTACCGGCAACTGGAAGAAGCTCACAAACTCGCAAAGAGTCATGGCATTGAATATGCGAAAGACGCCTATCTCAGAGCAATCGATGCCGCGCTGCTAATTGACTACGCCGCAGTTCAACGGCACATGCTGCAAGTTGAAAAACAGCTGGCCGAAACCGAGTCTCGACTGGCTACTCTGCGCAAGGATAATCCGGCGGCGCAGCCGCCCGCAGATCTTCAAAAGCAACAACAATTCCTTACCGCTCAGAAGCAAGCTCTCAACGAAATCAGGTTGGCACCAGCGACAACACGTGCGAACTGCGCCTTTGCCTGCATCCGCAGCGGCAACCCGCAGCTCATACGCGTAGGTGAAACACTTCTGCGCGAAGCATGTTCAGTTCGTCCGGAGATTACTTCCGACCAGCACTTTCAGCGTCATTACCGCGAAGCCTATATCGAAGCAGCCCGCAAGTCTGGCCGGGAGATGCTCATTCCTCCGCTGCCTAAAGGCAACGAAGCTCCGGCTGTGAGTCCGTCCCCTAGAGCAATAGAGCAGACCAACCCCGATGACACCAAAAAGGGTGTCGATGCACCGCCGCTTCCAGCAACACCGGAAACGACGTCAGACAAACAAGCTACTGAAGACGAAGGTCCATCGAGTGCGCAATCGAATGCAACGGACAGCAAGGCGCTGGCCTCGCATCCTCTGAACAAAATACTAGAAGAGCCGCTCGGTGTGCTTGCCCTGACAGTAGCTGGTTTCGTGATCGTCAGAAAAGGCGCCCGCTGGGTTCTGGCGCGCAAGTCCTCAGATAGCAAAGAGGCAAAAGATAGTAACGAAATCGACAAGAACCCAGACTCCAATTCCACAACCAAGGAAGCACCTCCCGAAAGAGGACCGAGCGAAAAGAAGCCGACCACCGCAGAGCGCACCGCCGAGTCCGCAACAACGAACAAAGACAAAAACCTGCTGCCCCGCACCGATACAGAAGTTGACGGAAAGAAGGTAGCAGTTGAAGTTCAGACTAAGCGGCGCGCCGATGGCACGAATCAACTCGACAGCGAAGGACGACCGCTGCGAGAGGTAACCTACGAAGTAAATGGTAAGTCATATACGCTTCAGGGTAGCGCTTGGCTCCAGGCACCCACGTTTTGCGCTGGGAAAAGTGACGTCAAACTGCACGTCACAACGATTAGCGCAGGCGATTTAGCGAGAGTCCAAGCCACTCTCATTCCCGAACTGTTCGAAGCAACACAACCAGGCGGTCCGCTTCACGGAAAGCTCAGCACCTTTAAGACACTCGACGTCACATACGGCGTGGCTCCGAAGTCAGTTTCTTGGTTTGCGATAGCACCAGGTGATAAAGAACAGAATTCCAAAGGATTTACGCTATACGCCAGAGATGAGATTGCAGCTAAGGAGATCTACGACTGGCTAAGTGCAAGACTCAAGGAAAAGGGACTTGCACTCGAAGGCTATGAAGACACAAAAAATGTCGGCGATAAAACTCGTGACCGCTCTGCTTCAAATCGCGTAAGCATCGAGCGCGATTACTTTGAAAAGGCGGAGACCAAAATCGGTGACAACTCTGTTGCAGGCGCTGTTGTAGAAGAGAAGCTGGCAGCAGAGATTAGACGATATGTTCAGCTGCGTGCTGCCGAAAAGGCTCAGGGCTGGGATTTCCCGGTCTTGGAAGGAGACGGCAGATTGACCCAGAAAGCGCTCGAGCGCTTTCTCAAAGAATGTGAGGTTGACGGCCGAAGCTGTGCCCTTGGCTATGAGTCCAAGAATGCGGCAAACAGCGCACCACGGTTGGTGTTCGTTACAAGTGGCGATGATTCAGGACCGCGCGGAGAAAGATTCTACCTTGACGAAAGCAACGCACGAAAGAAAGTGCTCTATCACAGCCGCACAGGCGAGCCAATCTCGTTGCTGACCGGGCGCCCCGCCTACTATCGCATTTCCGAACAAGTCGGAAAGGTGCTCGGGACTAACCTGGACCCAGCACATTTAGCATACGAACGAGTCAGCCAATCGCAAAACAGCTCGGAGAATCCTCGGATCGGCCTGAAAGAAATTGAAATTCGCGGACTCAAAGTAAAAGTTGGACTGGAGGCAACGGTCGGCGATACCACCTGGAAAGTTGTAGGACAGGATGCGATTGACGGGCACGTGATCGTGCAAAAGCTCGGCAAGCCAATCGACTTAACGGGAAAGACCTTGAAGTCTCTCGATGATGCCAAGTTTCACAAAGTGACTATTGAGGGAGAACAGGGGGAATTTTATCGCCGCAAGGATTCAGATGAGATCTACAAAGTGGTGGAGGTCGCACGCACATTCGGCGAAGAGAGCTCACCGGCACACAAGTTCTTAGTTCAGGTTGATGAAGTTGTGACCAAAGGCCCGCGCTCTCCAATTATCTCCGGCTTGTACAAAGAAGCTCAAAAAACTGCGACTGCGAGCGACAACACAAGCGATAAATCTACTCAGCCGAACTCAGGTTCGACCGAGTCAATCAAGCAAGCAAGCGAGTCGACAAAAACAGCTGATGAGTTCGCTCGTAAACTAACAGAATTAGCCAAGAGCGGAACCGTCTACCAGGCACTTGTAGATTGCAAGGTTGACGAGATGACAGCTAGAGATCTGGAGTCTCGCCTTACTTCATCAGACGAGCGCGCTCGCAAGAAGGCTTGGGAAGAAATCAACAAAATCGGCAAGACCCGTGACCTGGAATCACGATTGAAAGCAAGACCCGGTGGCGCTGGAGCCTGGGCCTTGCTGGCGGCACCACTGGCACCACTGCTGTTCGATCAGCCGAATTCACCAGCGGCCGGCAAGATCGGTTCTGCACCGTGGGTAAAGTAGATTTCCAAGCTAGGAATACCAATAGATGAGCATTGATGCGTCTTTGATGAACTCAAGATCGCTGGCTAACCAGAGAGAAACAGACGTGCAGGAAAGCGGCTGGCTATCTCAAGTGCAGGCAGATGTTGCGAACTATTGGAAAGAACTCCAAAACCAGCGCGGACGCAAATCACTGCTCCTTGCCAAAGAAGATGCTAAAGACTTGCTTCTTGCTCTTGAAGAGACAACTAACACCTGGACGGTGCATGAAGAAGGACTCGCTGTTGGCTACGTTCAGTCCGTGGCACAACGAGCAGAAGCGCTGAAAGCCCTACAGGCATCTGGGAAGCATGTATGGAGTGCTGACTTCGCGCTTACGGAGTATGGACCGACTTATTTGTCTGGTGCTTGGTCCAACTGGGGCAATGACGACCAAATCAACAAATTGCTGGTAAACAGCTGTGAAGCAGCCGGTTGGAATTCACCAACGACAGAGCTAATTCTGGATGCTGCTACACACTACGCAAAAGCACGCGGAGCTGAACGCCAGATCGACAGCTTGCTCGAACCGCGCCGCAATGCATTGGAAAGTACTCTGCGTGCGCAGGCGCGAGAGCTTGGCTGCCCGGCTTGTTGCCTCACACTGCAAATCAGTCATGACGACAGCAACAGGCACAAATCTGCAGGTGACGGTATTATTCGCATTTCAGCCGATCTCCTTGCACATGCAACTGAGCCCGAAAAGCGAAGAAGGCTCTTACTGGAATGCTCACAGCAATTATCTAATCTTGTCGAGCAGCGACAGATTGTCTGGTCTGTGGCCCATGATTCGCAATTGACTTCAGAGTTGCGCGGACGTCGTCACGGACATCAAAGTGATCTTCGGACTGCATTGATTGTAGAACTTGCCACCGATTACCAACTATTGAATGGTCTCTCACAAAAGTACGCTGAAAAAATTGGAGTCCGTTGTACACCGGAGCTAAGACAGTTCGTGCTGGAATCGTTGTCGAATTGGGACCCCGAGCAAGAGTGGACGCGTCGAGACAAAGCTCGGTCAACCGAAGTAGCAGCAGCAATGACTAAGCACCACCAAGAGTTAACGGCGAGAACAGAAGGCTTGGATCGCCTCAGAATGCTTCACAGCATCGCCAATCGCCCTTTCGACGCCAAGCAAAATGCCGATAAGCTTCTCCAAGCATTGACTTTCGATCTAACACCGTGGACCACATCAGGACTGTTGGAGGAGGGAGCAAAGAAGATTCTTGATGTGCGTGTATTACCGCCAGAACTAAGACTCTACATAATTCATCTCGACCAGCAGGCTGATTTTGCTCTGGAGCCAGATGCTGGAATCATTCGACAAGCCTACAAGCAATTCTATCCAGCAGTGAAGGCCAAGCTTGCTCAAGAGAAGGAGCAGCTGGACCGACAGCTCGAGTCATTGTTCGACCACCGGTCAAGCAGGCTCAATTCAAAAGTATTTGCTGTTGCCGAGCAGGAGATTGCCGAGGACAGGAAAAATTCTACGACACATTCGAAACACAGCACAAACCATGGAGATGGTCACATGTCAGCATTCAGAGAAACCGACACTAAAGGCAGTCCGCTGAGCCTCGCAGCCGACTACACTGCCGCTGCGTCTCACGCCTTCCTTGCCGAGATTCAAGCGCCCGAAGTGGCTTCCGCTGTC
>CAZSNX010000393.1:0-4714 GCA_964607945.1 uncultured Candidatus Obscuribacterales bacterium | reverse complement strand
ACAATCCGATCAACTTCGTGCACGGCAATCTTCCTTATCTAAGAGAGTATTTTGAAGACCTGAAGCGCATTGTGGCGGCCGGAGACAGTCTGGCTGCCGAAGATCGTCAGTCTCTGGTCGGCTTGAAAAAGGAGCTTAAGTACGACTTTCTGGTAACTGATTTAGATCACATCATTGCAGACCTGGCCGAGGGCGCCGAGCGGATTCGCCAGATTATCAAGAATTTGCGCAGCTTCAGCCGGCTGGATGAGGCTGAATTGAAGGAAGCGTCTATTGCTGAAGGAATTGAATCCAGTTTGAAGATTTTGAATCAGTACTACGGTCGTGACAAAATACCGGTCGAGCTGCATTTCGGTGAGATTCCGACGGTTGTTTGTTATCCTGGGCAGCTCAATCAGGTTTGGATGAATTTGCTGTCCAATGCCGCCGAAGCTGTCAATGCAACCGAATCGCCAAGGGTAACGATCAAAGCCGAACTAGAGGGCGAAACGGTGTTGGTGACGGTGAGCGACAACGGGCCTGGCATAAAGGACCCCGATCAGAGTAAAATCTTTGAGCCCTTCTTCACGACCAAACCGGTAGGTCAAGGCACGGGTCTGGGGTTGTCCATCTGTCACTCGATTATTGAACGGCACGGCGGGCAGATCTGGTTCGAGACCAGTGCCGGTCAAGGGACCGCATTCAAGGTAAGGCTTCCGCTGCGTGCGCAGCCGCAAGAGCCGCTGAAGGTGATGGTTGATGAACTATGATGGAGCGCTCGGACTGATCGGCCGGCAGTAAGGTACCAACAGAGTATGGAATTCCACCACAAAATCCTAGTTGTAGATGACGAGCCCGCCAATCTCAGGCTTTTACAACGTGTGCTTGGACCTGATTATGACGTTTTGGCGGCCGGCGGTGGTGCGGAAGCGCTGGAATTGTTGAAAGACAATCAGGTTAGCTTGATCATTACCGATCAAAGAATGCCTGTGATGAGCGGTGTGCAGCTGCTCGAACAGTCTTTGGCGATTTGTCCGGAGGCGATCAAAATCTTGCTTACCGGATATACCGATGTCCAGTCACTGATCGATGCCATCAACTCCGGACACGTATACAAGTACATTCCAAAACCGTGGGATGCGGATGAACTCAAGCTTACGGTCAAGCGGGCCCTTGAGACGTATGAGCTCAAGAAGCGCAATGAGGTTCTGCTCAGTGATCTCAAGCAAGCTCTCGTTCAATTGGAAGATCTCTCGATGGGAACGATTACTGCTTTGGCCGATGCCCTCGATGCTAAGTGCGATTACACGTCCGGTCATAGTTTGAGAGTCAGCCGCTATGCGGTGGCGATTGGAAAGGCATGCGGATTGAACGAAGCCGAATTGAAAGATCTCGAACTGGCCGGCATCCTGCACGACGTAGGAAAGATCGGAGTGCCGGAGTCCATCTTGTGGAAGCCGGCCCGACTGACGCCTGAAGAGCAGGCAATCATGGCTCAGCATCCGGTCAAGAGTGCACAGATAATCGGTGATATTCCGATCTTGCGCCGAGCTCGTCTCTGGGTGATGCATCATCACGAGTATATGGACGGCTCTGGTTACCCTCACCGGTTGGCGGGCGAGAAAATTCCGCTCGGCTCGAGAATTCTGTTGGTTGCAGATGCTTACGACGCGATGACCAGCGACCGGCCTTATCGCAAGGCGATCGGGCATGAAAAGGCGGTTGTAGAACTCCGCAAGAACTCCGGAAAGCAGTTTGATGGACAGATGGTTGAAGCGCTTTTATCGACTGTCGGCGAGGCCGGAGACAATCTCAAAGGCGGAATCCCGGAGAGTTTTCTCGGGCTGAAGTTAAACGCAATAGATCCATTGCAGCTTGGAACACAGTATCAGGCGGAATCAGAACGCCTCGCTCGCCTGGCTGAGTTGGAGAAGAGGCAGGAGAGTGCAACTCTGGACGAACAGAAAATGAACTGAGCGGCTTGCCTCGCAACGCCCGAAAGAGCGGATTTGTTGGCAGCAGTTTGTTTTCATCCGTCGGTCCGAACAGCGCAACCAGTGGTGTCTTGAGCGCCACTGCTAAATGCATCGGAGCTGAATCGACACAGATCATCAAATCGCACAATGAGATGATGCCACTCAGATCAGAAAGATTCTTAGTCTTGCCAGCAACCGATATCAGCTTGGTGCCTTCCGTGCGTTTTTCGAGATCGGTGATAATCTCCTGGTCGTCCGGTCCGCCGGCCAGGATTGGCTGAATGCTCTCTTGTTGACAGAGCAGAGAGATCAGTTCGGCCCAGCTATCGGTGCTCCAGGTTTTGAAAATCCCCTTTTGAATTGCAAGACGGCTAGTGCCTGGATGGAGTAAAACGAGCCGGGACGGAATATTGTCCAGCCGGTCTGTTGCTTGGTCCGGTGCGGTTACTTCCTGGCGCCGTCGACCGTCACCATCAGTGGTGTCAAGGCCGAGATCGGCGAGCAGCGCTCTCATGGACGCTTTCGTTTCGGCAGCAGCAGTGAGGGCGGGCGGCTCTGCGCGCTTTTGAATGTTCAAACCGCCAACCAGGTCGTGATACATGTCAGCTGCGTACTGATGCCGGTTCAATTTGACCGGATTGGTCAAAAGCATTCTGGAAAGTTTGCCGGAGTCGTAGCCAATCCGGATTGGAATACCGGAGAGAAAGAGGAGCATCGATACCAGCGGTGAGCTGCCTGAAGAAACCACCAAATGGTAGCCGCCGTCCTTGAGCAATCCTAGTAGGTCGAGCAGATTGGCTGCTGAAAGCGGTCTTTTCTTGATGTCGAACTCAATGGTGGCATCGACTAGATTCGTTACTTGGGAAATCGATTTGGATCTCGGCTCGAGCAGTAGGGTGATATGCCAATCAGGGTGCTCGGCGCGGATAGTTGCAAGCGTCGGAAGAAAAAGAACTTCATCGCCGATGCCGCCAAAATTGATAGCCAGCAGCTTAGTTCTTCTGGGTTGCAGCCAATTCATTTGCGCTCTTCCGACAGGAATTCCGACCTCGACGTATAATATCCCAGGAGTACACAGAACATTGAAGTCTAGCAACTGGTTTTTTCTTTTTATTTTCGCAGCAGTTCTTGGTGTCGGAGTCGGTTATATCGTGACTCTCCTGGTCAAGCCGACGCTTTTGCCGCCGCAATTGCGCTGGGGAAGCTTGACACAGCCCACGACCGTGATGTTCCTCGGCGTGGATGTCACATATACCCACGACGGGCGGCACATCAAGGCTGATCCGGCCGCATTCAACGGACGCTCAGATACCATTCTGGTTGCACGCCTGGACCCGATTCGCAACAAAGTAATGATTCTGTCAATCCCGCGTGATACGCAGGTTCGGATCAGCGGGCACGGCACTCAAAAGATAAATGCTGCCAATGCGCTGGGCGGACCAGCACTGGCAAAAGAGGTGATCGGGGAGCTCTTGGGAGTGCCAATTGATCACTACATAATTCTCAACGTGCATGGGCTGGTAGAGCTGGTTAATGAATTAGGCGGCATCACGGTCGAAATTCCGAAGCGAATGAAGTACATGGACTGGACTGCCAAGCTAAAGATTGATCTGCAACCGGGCTTTCACACCCTGACTGGCAATCAATCGATGGGCTTTGTGCGGTTTAGGCATGATGCGCTGGGCGATATCGGGCGGATTCAGCGGCAAGAGATATTTATGCGTGCAGTTATGGATAAGGCGCTCAAACCGGAGTCTTGGACCCATATTCCGCGCCTGATTGAAATCGGCCGGAGCTATGTCCTATCTGATCTGAGCGAGCCCGAGCTGGTTAGCATTGCCACCTTTGTTAAGGCCGTGCCGAAAGCGCAGCAGATGCTAGTAATGCTGCCCGGACGCTTTTCCGGGACGGGTGATTGGCTGGTTGACTCTCCGGACGTCAGGCAGATTGCTGCGCGTATGTTGGGTTCGAGCTGGCCGCAAGCCAATAAGACCGAAGTACACGTCACAATCGAGAATGCCAGTGGTCATGCCGATCTTGGTTTGAAGCTGTCGCGTGTGCTACGCGCACGCGGCTATGATGTGGTGGCAGTCAGGCGACCGGCCGAGCCGGATTCGGAGCACCGCGGTAAGACGAGAATTATTGCCCAAAGAGCTAACCCGGAAGATGCTGAGATGCTTCAAATCGACCTCGGCAATCGGGGCGAAGTCGTTATTGCTTCGGTTGGTGACATCCAAAGCACGGTGACAATCGTTGCCGGCGACGATCTGATTCCGCTTGTAGAGCAATTCTCAGCCGCCAAGTAAACTAACTTTCCGACGACAGGTTGCATGGTCGGCTGCTGCATTTTTTGTTACGAGTGCATGCAGAAATCTTCAGACAATATTATTTTGTTTGCAATTTAACCCTTTGACCACTAGGATGCTGTAGTGTAGAGTGTTTCATTATTTTGGCGAAGAAAGGCAGGCAACATGATCCATTACGTATATGCAACTCGGGGCGGTTATCTATACCTGGTCGGACGTTACAGCAACCGTCCAAAGGTTCAGGAGGCCGGCGAGTTTGTATTATCGGTACCGGATAAAACGCCTCAAGTTCAGATCGATACGCTCGCTCATCGTCGTTTTATGGAGCACCTGCGCCGTCCGCGTAAAGTGGCTCACGACCGCCATCGCGCCGGCAGTTCAGAGCGCGAGCTGGCAACTGTTTAGTGCTCGCTGAAAACAATCTATTTGAGGGCCTCCAGTTGGAGGTCCTTT
>CAZSNX010000392.1:0-4715 GCA_964607945.1 uncultured Candidatus Obscuribacterales bacterium | reverse complement strand
CGCACCGGACTCAAGAGCGGTATGGAAATTGGCCTTAGAGCAGAAGCAAAGGCCTTCGGTGACTTAGCGGCCAGTGAGACGGCGAAAAACCTGATCGCGCTTTTCTTCAACACTGAATTCGCCAAGGCGACCGCTGCAATGATGTCGGCAAAAATGCAGACAAATCCGGTGTCTGTAGTCGGCGTGATCGGTAGTGGCGCAATGGGGTCAGCAATTGCCGAGTTGGCGGCGGTGAGCGGATATCGAGTGCTTTTCCAACCGACCAATCGCAACCCGGAAGATAATCCATTCGAGCGGTTGCGAGCATCAATCGTGCGCAATCAGCAGAAGGCAAAGCTGACCGAAGCGGAGATTGCCGATATTCTAAAGCGAGTCGAGGCGATAAACGACCTACGCGAGCTGGCGCCGGCCGATCTCATTATCGAAGCCGTCTTTGAGAGTGAAGAATTGAAGCATGCTCTGTTCGAGCGCCTGGAAGGTATTGTCAGTCCCCACTGCACATTGGCGTCAAACACTTCGTCATTGTCCATTAGTAAGCTTGCTGCCAGACTTTCAGACAGCAGTAGATTTCTGGGAATGCATTTTTTTCTGCCGGTCGACCGCATGCCTCTCGTTGAGATAATTTCCCACAAGGGCACCAAGCGAGAGGCGCTGGCTAAAGCCGCCGGTGTCATCTCCCGCCTGGGCAAGATACCGACAATGGTCAATGACGGCTCGGGATTCCTGGTCAACAGATTGTTATGCACTTACATCATCGAAGCGGCGCGCTTGGCTGAGTCAGGTGTACCGCTCAACTGGATTGACGATTCTGCCGTCGAGTTCGGAATGGCGATGGGACCGCTTAATGTGCTGGACGAAGTCGGACTCGACGTCGCCTTCAAAGTCGCTGATGCCCTGTATGAAGGATGCGGCGAGCGCTTCGCACCACCGGCGGTGATGGACAAAGTAAAGAAGCTCGGGCTGATCGGCAAGAAAACCGGTACCGGCGTCTATACCTGGGATGACAATGGACGGCGCTTACACTTCGATGCACGGCTCGTTAGCGAGATTGGCCTGGTGGTGTCCGATCAAAAGCCGACCGCTGAAAAATCCGCCTGGATAGTCGAGCGCTTGATCTATCCGATGATTGATGAGGCCGCCCGCTGTCTGACCGACCGGATAGTCAGAAAACCACGGGAGATAGATCTGGCAATGGTTTTAGGCACGGGATTTCCGCCATTCCGTGGCGGTCCTCTCAAATACGCTGACAGCATCGGCATCGGTAATCTCAAAAAGTGTCTTGAAGAGATTTATTCGCAAGATGGCTCGCATCGCCAAGTTGCGGAATCTATCGTAAAAATGGAAGCAGACGCCAGGCGCTTCTATTCTCGGTCGTCCGATGGAGATGAGTGAGAAATCTTCAGGCGAAGCAACTTCTGTCAAACGGCTGTTCGTCGGCTCGTTGCTTCCACCTGACCAAAAGGAGAAGCTCGGGAATCTGAGCCTACACAATCAGGAACTCAGCGCGCTTTGGCAGAGAAAGCTGCGTTGGGTCAAAGCGATGAAATTGCATATGACATGGTTCTTTCTCGGCGATGTGCCGACTGTTCGAACCGGTGTGCTGATTGATACTCTGGCTGGTCTCTGTGCAGGCGCTGCCGCTTCAGAGATTGCCTACGAAAACCTGGAGATCTGGCCTTCAATGCGCAAGCCCAGGCAACTTGTTCTAACTGCCAGGAAAGTTCCTTCTGCCGTCGAAAAGCTGGCGGAGTCTGTTCGGAGAGATTTGAGAGGATTTGCTGTCAACCCTGACGAGCGAAAGTTTCGTCCCCACATCACTCTTTTGCGATTCGACCTTGCTGATAAAGGCGCAAACAACAAGCCAATACTACTGCCTGACCGGTTTGTATTAGACCTGAAGCTGCCATTGATTCAAACAGTGGATCGAGTAGAACTAATCGAAAGCAATTCCGCCGGTTCAGGCGACTATGAAGTGATGAAGCAGTTCTGCCTGTCTTGCTAATTCGTTTGCTCGGCTGCCTGAGGCGGCTCAACTGGTTGCACCGGTGCATTGAAAATTGTCGCTGACTGCGGGTCCAGCTCGATTGGTCCGCGCAAGGATGGTTGCAGGCGCTGCTTGGTTGAAGAAGAGCGCAGCGCTTGTTCCGGTTGTTCGGCCGGCGCTGCCGTAGCTGCTTCGACCACCTTTCCAGTCACTTTGGTTTCTTGTACGAAAGCAGTTGAGTCTGCCGGCTTGGCTTGATCGATTGGGAGCGATTGCTTTTCGGACAGGGCACCATGTGGCTGCATGTAGACAGTTGCTTGCAAACCGCTATCGGGAGTCAATTTGGCAATCTCTTCACTGTCTTTGTGCATGCGGCTGGCGATTGCTTTCATGTGAAAGCGCTTCTGTTGCAGCAGGAATCCGTTCCAATCAAATGCGACCGGATCGGTGTGATCTCCTTGTTGGGCATAGCGATGAGTAATGATATTCTCGTCGGCAACTTTATAGCGATCTTGCAAGTAAGTTACCAGCCTAAGCACTGATTCTCTCAATTCGGTCGGGTAGTTCTGGCTGCCGGCGTGGCACATTTCGATGCCGATCGAGTTGTCGTTGTTGATGCCCGGAAGCGTCTTGAAAATGTTGACATGAACGGTAGCGAGATCCGGATCGACTGCTTGATAGATACTGCCGTCACGGTCTACTACATATTGAGCGCCGGCGTGCCTGCGACCGCCTGAACTCCAACTGTCGATGACGCGAATCGCTCCCTGCGGACGTCCTGTTTCAGTCGAGTGAACCACGATGTACTTGACCGGCTCACGCCGCCAGAAGATGCCACCGTGCATGGGGAAATATCCGACGATGCCCGCTCGAACGAGAGCACGAGGAGAATAGCCGTCTGCGGTCCCTTGGACAAACTGAGTATGGATGCGCTGTGAGAGTTCCGTCGGTAATGGCGTGCGATTGAACTCCGGTGCATTGAGCATGAAAAAATTCATCGGATAGGCATGCCGTGAGGCTGCAACGTGGCGGGTATGGTGGTGCTTTGTCTTATGGTGTCGCAATTGGTGGCTGCTGACTACAACGTCTCGTCGTTTGCGCCCGAGATATTGCGTCACTCTTCGTTCGCGGCTCCGGGCGGTGGCGCCGTGGTGCTTTGAGCTTTGAGCAGAGCGGTGATGAACCGGGATGTTTGTGTGGTGCAGTCCTGGAGTTACAGCCGGAGCGAATCCCCGTGCTGACACTTCATTGTTTGATGCAGGTACGAAAAACGAGACTAGTACTAGTAATACAGTGAAGAGAAAGTTTTTCATGCTTGCCGGATTCCCCATCTCAGTCACGTTGGAAAAGCAGAAGTGCCGAGCCTACCGCTGCGATAAGCGTTGTCCGATCTTTCGTTCGTTGCTCCAACAGACACCAATCAGCCCTGTCCTGATTATAAATTCATCGCAGCCTTAACTGCAAATTATTTAGTCAATCCAGCCGCCGCCAATCAGGAAAGTGTCGGACTGATCGTATATACCCAGTACTTGCCCTGGAGTCACGGCCGGCTGCGGATCTCTAAAAACTACGCGAACAGCCGCATCAGGCGAAGGGTAGACGATTGCCGGCACGGTGGCACTGTTGTACCGTATCTTGGCAAGCGCTTCGAATGGCTCGGAAGGCGCTTTGGCGACGAGCCAGTTTACCTGCGATGCAGTCAATTCGCCACGCAATAGCGCTTCTTTTGGCCCGACATAGACTGTCCGCGACTCCGGGTCTATATGCGTCACGTATATCGGTTCGGGCGCAGAGATGCCGATGCCTCGCCGCTGCCCGATTGTGTAATTGTGCGTTCCCTTGTGCTCGCCGACGACGGCGCCGGTGATCGCGTCAACGAGCGGACCAGGCTGTTCGTCCAGGAATTGGGCGAGATACTCTTGCGCGGTAGTGCCTTTGGGGATGAAGCAGAGATCTTGACTGTCCGGGCGATTTGCCGAAGCGAGTTGATGCTGCCCGGCAATCTTTCTGATCTCATCCTTTGTATAGTCGCCTAAAGGGAGTAAGGTCGACTGGAGTTGATCTCTTGTCAAACCCCAGAGTACGTAGGACTGATCTTTGGTTCTGTCCATCGCTCGTGCCAGAGCCGCTCCATCCTCTCTCTGGACGACGCGAGCGTAATGTCCGGTTGCGATGTAATCGGCGGCCAGTACTTTCTTGCTGTACTGAAAAAGCGCGCCCCACTTCACCAGCGTATTGCAAAGACTGCAAGGAAGCGGTGTTTTGCCAACGGCATACGACTCGTGAAACTGATCGATAATCTGATGTTTGAACATTTCGCGCAAGTCTACGGCGTGATGGTCGATGCCGAGCTGCTCGCCGACTCGGGCCGCATCGATCATGCCGGTGTCGCAACAGCGGCTGCCCGACTTAAACAACCAACCGGTGACTCCAAATACATCGTAACCAGCCTGCTTGAGCAGGAGAGCGGTCGTGCTGCTGTCGACGCCGCCACTCATCAGTACCGATACTCTAGTCTTGCCGCCGGCGGCAGGCTTTACTTCCTTGCTGGCGGCTGCCGCAAAGCAAGAAGCTATTTCAGCCTCGGTCGGCATCTCTGAGTTATCGCTGCGGGCGATGTCAGCGTCCATTAAAAATTGCTCCTTGCAATGCTTAGAACCGGCCTCCAGCGACCGGTTATCAAGAGTGTTAATGATAACATGGACCAGCCTGAGAAGTTAATGTTTGTAAT
>CAZSNX010000391.1:0-4738 GCA_964607945.1 uncultured Candidatus Obscuribacterales bacterium | reverse complement strand
CTGCTGCTACGACAGAACGCCGAATTCAATACCGCTTTTGGTGGCAACTGGCGGTCTTCGTAGCGGTAAGCACTGCGCTTGTTATTGCCGGCACGAAATTTGATGATGAATCGGCTCGCTTCCTTCCCGAGTCCACCAGCTTGCCTTCCACCTTCAACCCGAAACCAAGCGGCTACAGCGGTCTCTTTGAACTTGCACGGCGGGTCGGAATCAAATGCCAGCGCTGGCAGTTGCCCTATCGCCGCTTGCGCAATACCAAAGGCCTGCTGGTGATAGTCTCTCCCGGCGAGTCATTGCAGGAATTCGAACTCGATCAGCTGCTCTCCTGGGTAGCGGCAGGCAATAACCTGATTTACCTGGACAACTTCACCTACTCCTACAGCCGCCGGATCGTCACCCGGCTGGGGTCTAGGATAGCGGAAGTTGCATCCGTATTGGACGGCCGGCTGTCGATCAGCAGCACCGATCCGCTCTTCACTTTCGTTCCGTCGCTTACCGTAACTTCGGATACGCGCATTGATGGTGGTCGTCCTCTGCTGGAAGACAGCACCGGTTGTCTAATCACCGAGATGCAGCATGGCAAGGGCAGAGTCCTGTTGGGCGTGGTGCCGGCACTCGGCGCCAACAAGCACTTGAGCGACAAAGAAAACTGGCCGAATCTGCAGTTTATGATCAACTTACTTAGCACCGCAGACGGTGACATACTTTTCGACGAGGTCTGTCACGGCTATTCTCAAGCCGGCAACGTCTTTGTCTATCTCGGACGAAGCCCCGCCGGAATGATGTTTCTGCAGCTGCTAATCATATTTGCAGTCGCGATCCTAAGCACAGTGCAGCGATTCGGCGCAGTCAAATCCATCCACACAAGGCGCAGGCTATCGAGCCTCGAATTCATCAATGGCATGGCCAATACCTTTCGGCGCGCTCGCGCAGCCGATCTCGCCTTCGATGTCCTCAACCACTCCTTTCGGGCCCGGCTCTGCAAAGCGCTTGCGGTTTCGCCGCACGAAACTGATGCAAAGCTGTGTGAGGCTTGGGCGGCCGCCACCGGCGGATCAGCCGGAGAGCTGGAAGCCTACTTGGTCAACTCGACGAGCGCACTGGGCAAGAAGCAATTGACAGACCAAGAGCTTTTAGCTCTGGTTTCCGCCTGCGATAAGATTACAGAACAATCGAAAGAGCTGTTTGCAACCAGAGGAGTGAGGCCACATTAAGCTATGCCAAAACGAGTAGCCGAAACCTTTTCTAAACTTCGCGAGACAATCAACAACATAATCGTCGGTCAAGAGCAGGTGATCGATCAACTATTCATCGCCTTGCTGGCTGGCGGCCATGTCCTTTTAGAGGGCGTTCCCGGCACAGCCAAGACTTTATTGGTAAAGACACTGGCAAGCTTGATCGGCACCGAATTCGGTCGCATACAGTTGACGCCGGACATGCTGCCGTCAGACATTCTAGGTAACAGCGTCTACGATTTGAACACCAAGACATTCAGCCTCAAGAAAGGCCCAATCTTTACCAGCCTCTTGCTTGCCGATGAGGTAAACCGCACGCCCCCCAAGACTCAGTCGGCGCTGCTGGAGGCGATGGAAGAGAATCAAGTGACGCTTGATGGTAAAACAGAAAAACTTTCCGATCTCTTTATGGTGGTAGCGACGCAAAATCCGATTGAATTCGAAGGTACATATCCGTTGCCCGAAGCGCAACTCGACCGGTTTATGCTTAAAATCCTAATAGACTATCCCAACCAACATGCGGAAAAAAGGATGCTACTGAACTGGCAGGAGGGGTTGTACGACCGTAAAACTCATGCGATAGAAGCGATCGCCAGCCAACAGGCAGTGCTCGATTGCCGACGGGAGTTGAAGGAAGTTCGAGTCGAGCAGAGCATCTTCGACTATCTTGCTCAAATCATCTCCAAATCGCGCACTCTCTCCGATTTGCAGTTGGGAGCCAGCCCGCGAGCGGCTCTAAACTGGCTGGCTGCGGCGAAAGCTCATGCAGCGATCGAAGGGCGTGATTTCGTCACCCCGGACAACATTAAGTTTGTCGCCCTACCGGTCCTAAGACATCGACTAATCTTGACGCCTGAAGCCGAGCTCGACGGTGTAACTGGCAGCCAATTGATCGCCAATCTATTAGCGCAGATTCCGGTACCGAGATGAGATGATCGCCAGCCGCCTGCTTTATTTCTTGTTGATACTGGCACTGGTGCCAATGTTCTTTTCCTGGTGGTGGCCGGCAGGCAAAAGTGTTGGAATAATACTCGATATTGCAGTCGTGCTGGCAATTTGCGCCGATTACCTTCTGACCCAGCCTGCGCATCTTCTTTCAGGCAAACGAGTACTCTCCGATCGCCTGTCGATCGGGCGTGCCAATGAAGTCAGCCTGGGCTTGAAGAATCATGGTGGCTCATCACTGCATTGCATGGTACGCGACGACTTTCCTCAATCAATTGAATCCGACACCGCCGAATTTTCCCTGGCTTTACCGGCTGAAAGTCAAGCCGATCTTCACTACTTGCTTAAGCCAAAGCAGCGCGGTCTGTACAAATTCGGAGATATTCACATTCGCTATCTAAGCTTCCTGGGACTGTTCTGGCGAGCGGTTCGATTGAAAGCGGAGAGCGAAGTCAAAGTATTCAGCGACTTGAAAGCGTTGCAAGAGTTATCTATTAAGCTGTCCTGCTCGTCCGAGCTCGGCGAGATGCATCAGCGCCGTAGAGGGCGGGGCACGGAATTCGCCTCACTTAAGGAGTATACGGTCGGAGATGACAGCCGCAGCATCGATTGGAAAGGCACTGCCCGCCAAGATCGACCGGTGGTACGCATTTTCGAAGCAGAGCAAGAACAGAATCTGCTTATCTTAGTTGATGCCGGCCGAATGATGGTCTCAGATCTCGAAGGATTGAGCCGTTTCGACCATGCGCTCAACTCTGCACTGGCGCTGGCGCTCGCCGGACTTAGCCACAACGACCAGGTGGGCTTAGGAATTTTTGCTGACAAACCAAGACTCTATCTACCACCCCGGCGAGGTAAGGGAAATCTGAAGCGGCTCCTGGAAGCCTCCTTCGATGTAAAACCAGCGATGGTCGAACCGGACTATGTCGGCTGCCTTTCCTACTTCGCCTCAGCTCAAAAAGGCCGCTCTCTCATGGTGGTGCTGACCGATTTAACCGATCCAGCCGGCTCTCAAACCCTGCTTAGCGGATTAGCCAATCTAGCACCGCGCCATCTTCCCTTTTGCGTGACGCTTAAGGACAGACAGATGGACAGCATCGCGTCAGAGCATAAAATCTCCACCGAACAGATTTACCGGCGGGCGGTGGCGACCGACTTGATCTCCCAGCGCGAGCTGGCCCTATCCGTGCTCACCAGGCGGGGCTGCATGGTGCTAGACTGCCCGCCACAGGAGTTGTCCGACAAGCTGATTGACAAATATCTCGAAATCAAGGCGAGAGGACGCCTCTGAAGGACAACCAGTTCATACCAAATGATTGTCGCAAGCATACTTGACCAGCGCTGTCCGGCTCTTTAACTTGAGCTTTTTTCTGATCCGCGATGCATGCAGTTCAACGGTGGACTCAGTGAGGAACAGCCGCTGGGCGATCTCACGATTTGCCAAGCCTGATGCTATCAATCTCAATACTTCCAGTTCGCGCGATGAGAGCGGCGGCACGCCACCAGACTGCCTAACAGCCTCAGACGGTCCATCCTGTCTGGTCTGCCTCGACGCCATATCAAGAACATTTGTGAGTTGCTGCGTCAGGTTTCCAATCAAGTTCATATTGAAGAGCTGATCTTTTATCTGAGAATAAGCATGCGCATGACTGAGCGACACTGCCATCTGGTCGGCGACGGTCTCCAGCAGATCGATCTCGTACGTTGACCACTGCCGGGCACTGTCAGTTTGCATCACTATGATCAGACCTTGGTACTGTCCATGGTGTCCGACCGGACAGCCGCACATACCCACCACTCCGCTTTCAACCAATTGGCGAAGGTCTCCCGCAGATATATCGAGCGAATCTGCACCGCCGGCGATATCGCCACTGGCTGCAATCTTATTGCGGAAACAGTTAACCGCAGAGGCTGGAAACTGGCTGGTCCGCCCCAGCCCAAGCGGTGAAATATCAGGCACAGCGAACTCGTGGGTTACCAAGGGCGACGCTGGCCCTTCCGTCTTGACTATCAAGGCTCGACTCGCTCCGACCGCCCGGCCGAGCAGATCGACCGCAGCTTGAAGAATTGCATCACGATCCAGCTTCGAACTAATGGACATCGCTATGTGCCGAGCCGTTCGCTCCCAGTGAAGCTGCCTAGTCATTGCGACAGCCAGCTCCTCGACCTTCAATCCACCCTTTGTGCCGGCGACTTGCTCTACTTCTCGTCCGTTTTGCCCGAAAGAACCTGGCAACAGAACAACCAACAAACCTGCTTGCCCGCCGGAGTAAATCGAGCTCAAGCAAGCGTCGAGGTGCTGTGGCTCACCATCGGTAGTTCGGATCACCAGCCGATCCAAACGAACTGTGCTTTCTCCGCTCGCCAATCGCTCGTAAGATTCCTCAATCCTGATGCCGTCTGTACTACCCATAAAATCAAGGAAAGGGAGGCGATCGAGCGCTCGTCCGGTCGTATTGAGCAACTTCAATGCCGCAGTGTTCGCGTGAAGTACCTGACTTGTCGCAGCGTCAAGCACCATCATTGGCAGATTGGCTTCACGAAAGATTCGGCTTTCT
>CAZSNX010000390.1:0-4763 GCA_964607945.1 uncultured Candidatus Obscuribacterales bacterium | reverse complement strand
TGTCAAGGGGGCAAGGCCGGCTGATCAGCAGAAGAGTCAACCTCACATCTGGCTTGACGAGCTGATTACCCACAACCTGGATGCGTTGTTTCCGGGCATGACAGTGCTTGAGGCACATCCATTTCAGGTGACTCGCGATGCAGAAGTGGAGATTCAAGAATGGGAAGCTGAAGATCTTCTTGAAACGACGGAAGAGGGGATTCGACAGCGTCGCTTCGGTGAAGTGGTGCGTCTGACAGTGGATCACGCAATGCCTGGACGCTTGCTGGAAATCTTGATCAGCAATCTCGAGCTTCAGACCGATGACGTTTATAGAGTTGAAGGGCGAATGCCGCTGAGCAGCTTAAAATTCATCGCTGCAATTGACCGGCCGGATCTAAAAGATACTCCGTTTCTTCCGGCTGTGCCGACGGCGCTCAATCCTGACGCTCAGGAAGAGGACACATTTGCAGCGATCAGGCGGCGTGACATTCTGCTGCACCATCCGTTCGATTCGTTTCAGCCGGTGGTGAACTTCTTGCATCTGGCCGCGCGCGATCCGCAAGTGCTTGCAATTAAGATGACGCTCTATCGCGTCGGCAGCAAATCACCGGTCGTCGAGGCACTGCTCGAAGCGATGGAGAATGGCAAGCAAGTTGCCGTTCTGGTGGAGCTGAAAGCCAGATTCGATGAGGAGAGCAACATCGAATGGGCAAAAGCGCTTGAACGGAACGGCGTACACGTAGTCTACGGATTGATCGGTTTGAAGATTCACTCCAAGGTGGCGCTGGTGGTGCGTCGTGAAGGTGAAGCAATCCGCCGTTATGTGCACTTGAGCACAGGCAATTACAATCCGGTCACCGCTCACTTGTACACTGATCTGGGTCTGTTTACCTGCGATGAAGAGATTGGATCTGACGTCACCGACTTATTCAACTACTTGACCGGCTATTCCGCCAAGCGCGATTATCGAAAGTTATTAGTGGCTCCAATTAATCTCAAGGAGAGGCTCGAGCAGCTTATTAGACGTGAAATCGAGCATCAGCAAAAGGGTCGAGGCGGCCATCTCATCTTGAAAATGAACGCGTTGGTAGATGAGTGGTTCATTCGACTGTTATATGAAGCATCGCAAGCCGGTGTGAAAATCGATCTTTTGGTACGCGGTATCTGCTGTTTGCGTCCCGGCATCCCGGGTATATCGGAAAACATACGTGTGACGAGCATCATCGGTAGATTCTTGGAGCACAGTCGAATCTTTTACTTCAATAATGGTGGTAACGAGGAGATTTACCTCGGCAGTGCAGATATGATGCCACGCAACCTCTACCGCCGAGTGGAGGTTGTTTTCCCGGTCGAAGACCAGCGGCTATTGCGCTTCTTGCGAGATGAACTGCTGGCGCGCTATCTGTCTGATTGCATCAAGGCGCGCTATATGCAGCCGGATGGCACATACGTTCGCAGCCAACACACGCATACGGATGATTGCATCGCTGCCCAGTATTCTTTTATCGGACACAGGCCGCCCTGGGAAAGATAAAGCAGACGGCGCCTTTCCTGCTTGGTCTGTGGAGACCGGGAAAGACGCCTGCCAGCTGAATCCTGTTAGAAGAACGCGGTAAGGGCTTCGAGCGATTGGGCTTACGAAGCGCTCTATACTGGAAAGATAAGCGTAGGAGCTTTAGTTGTCGCCGCCTTTGTCCTTGTCGGAATCGTCCTTCTGCTGATCCTTTTTGTTGTCTTGATCGTCAGAGTCCTTGTCCTTCTTTTCAGCTTGATCGGCCGGTTTATCGTCTCCGTCGTCTAGATAAGTGCCGGACGGAGCGGGATGGTAAGGATTCGCCTGCATTTGCGGAGCCGAAAGGATGGCGGCGATGCCGAATGCCAGACTCAGCGCAAACAGTCTTTGGAGTTGCATGTACTACCTCCTTGGGGGTATGTCGAAAACTGGAGTGTTTACGCATAGTTGTACCCCACCTTAATCGTCGGCAGCAACTCTCCAGTTTAGAATTCTAAATTGCCAGCAAATTTAGCCGCGTTCGTTCATCAAAAGCGCCTTGGCCTTTTGTAATTCTTCGCGACCGGCCTTTTCGACTTTTGGATAACTTAAGTTGAGCGACTCAAGTTTTCTCTTGATGAGATAGCCGACAGCCAAGCGTGCAATCGGCTTATTGTCCGCCGGTACAACATGCCATGGCGCCCAGCTAGTACTAGTTTGATTGAAACAATCTTCATAGGCCTTTTGATAAACTTTCCAGTAATGGCGCTCTTTTACATCGCTGATGGAGAATTTCCAGTTCTTCTCGGGTTGATCGATTCTGTCTAAGAATCTTTTCTTCTGCTCCTCCTTGGAGACATTCAGGAAGATCTTCAGCACTGCTATGCCGTTGTTGACAAGATACTTCTCAAAGTTATTGATCTCTTCAAAACGTTTCTTCCAGAGATTGCCTTTGCTGATATTGGCAGGTAGTCTCTGTTTTTCGAGAATCTCGGGATGTACTCTGGCAATCAAGACCTCTTCATAATAAGAGCGATTGAAAATTCCGATCATTCCTCTGGCAGGCATAGAACAAGCGCTGCGCCAGAGATAATCATGATCGAGCTCTTCGTCCGAAGGGGCTTTGAAGCTGGTTACATGACAACCTTGCGGGTTGACTCCAGACATTACATGCTTGATTGTGCTGTCTTTGCCGGCAGCATCCATCGCTTGCAGTACGACAAGCAGCGCGTATGTGTTCTGGGCGTAAAGCTTGTCTTGCTCCACTGCCAACTGAAGCACGCCAGCCTTGAGCAACTCGGCTGCTTCCAGCTTGCTGAGTGATTTGATATGAAAGCCGGGATCGAAGTCCCTTTTGAGGGAGATCTTCGAACCCGGCGTGACAAGGAACTCCTTCATAATATCGTCGACTCGTTTGCGGCTCAATTTTTTCACTTCGCGTCGCTCCTTAAGTAACAGGTCAGCTATAGAAATTGCACAGCGCCTCGCTTATGCATGTTGCAATGCGGACTTTATCCGCTTAAGCGCTTCGAGCATCAATGAAGTCGGACAACCGAAATTGAAGCGCACGAATCCTTCCCCTCCTGCGCCAAAGGCGGAGCCGTCATTCATGGCTACTTTCGAATTCTTCAGGAAATACTTGTAGGGATTACCTTCGATTTCGGTCTTTCTGCAATCCAGCCAAGCCAGATAAGTTGCTTCCGGAACGGTAGTCCTGACTGAAGGTAGCTCCTTCATGACAAAATCTACCAGAATGTCGCGGTTCTTCCGCAGGTAAGCAAGCGCTTGTTCCAGCCACTGGTCATCTTTGCCGTAAGCCGCCTTGAATGCCGAGATGCCAAAGATATTTATCTCCGGTATCAGTCCGGCGGCAGCCTTTTTCATCCGCTTTCTCAACTCCGGGTTTTGGACGACTGCATAGCTTGCTCCTAGACCGGACATATTGTATGTCTTGCTCGGTGCCATCAACGTAACGCAGCGCGCCGCAATCTCCGGTGAAAGCGCGGCTGTGGGCGTATGCTCGGCTGCGGACATCAACAGGTCGCAGTGAATTTCATCGGAGCAAATTAAGATGTCCTTTTCAATGCAGATCTCTGCAATTCGTGTGAGCTCCTGTCGACTGAAATCTCGCCCGGTCGGGTTGTGAGGATGGCAGAGCATGAGCAACTTTGTTGAGGCAGTGATTGTGGATACGAGTCGGTCGAAATCGATCTCGTAACGCACAATTGCTCCCTCGATCACCGGGTTTAGTTCGACGGTTTGTAAATCAAGCTTTTGATTAGTCGGAGCGGAAAGAAAGGGCGGATAGATCGGCGTTAGTGTTAGGGCGGCATCGCCGGCCTTGCCGAAGGTATGACAAACAAGATTGAGTGCGCAAACTACTCCCGGCAGAAAAACAATTTCATCGGCTGAGACTTTCCAGTTATAGAGCCTCTCCAGGCGAGCACAGATTAGTTCGGCTAGATCGCTGCGAGGCCATTCGTACCCGAACACTCCTTCGGAAGCTCTTTGTTGAAGAGCCGCCGTAACTTGTTGAGGAGAGCGAAAGTCCATGTCTGCCACCCAAACGGGCAGTACATCTTCGTCGTACTCATTCCACTTGATGCAACCAGAAGTTCTTCTGTCAATCAACTCATCGAAGTTGTAAGTCATTCATCATCTTTCCGGAGGGAATATCTTGCACCAGGTATTTTAGCTCATGGCGCGTTTTGATTGCCGATGTTCTGAGATTGCGCAAGATGCTAGTGTGGCTTTTCAGGCGGGCTGGATCCATCGTCTCCAGGTAGAGAGCCTAAGCACTTCCAAACTGAATTGCCACAGTCAATCAAGCTCTGCAGTGCTAAACACGTTAGAAGTAAAAGTTCGGAAGAATCTGTCCTTCAAATTCCTAATGCGAACTCAAGACCTATTCATCAGAATTATGTTGTATGTCTGAGCTGTCAGTTGAAGTCAACTTGACTAAGACCTTTGTGCCATCTTTCAATTCATCACTGGCACTTAACGCTACTTCGTCTCCTGCGTGCAAGTCTCCTACTACTTCCACATAGTCTCCCATGGTTTGACCACGGTCAACTTTTACACGATGAGCAAGACCGTCCTTGATCCGAATTACGAAAGTAGTGTCTGCGTTGCTAGTCACTGCTGATGCCGGTACGAATAGAGTGGCATATGGCCGCTTCAATTCCCACACAACCTCCAGGTACATTCCTGGTTCAAGCTCTCCTTGCAAATGGAGCTTAAAACACGCAGACAAGCGATCTGGTTTCTATGCGCAAGTCGATTCTAGTAG
>CAZSNX010000389.1:1574-4766 GCA_964607945.1 uncultured Candidatus Obscuribacterales bacterium | reverse complement strand
ATTAAATCACCACAGCAGTAACAATGACAGGTGGCAGCGTTGGACGCATACGATTCTTGCGGACTTCGAGGTTTTAAGAAATTCCCAAATTTCGCTCATCTTTTCTCTCTTCGCGCCATTATTCTCTCCTACCCTACCCGTCTTGCAAACACGAAGTCCACAAGTTTGTATTTATTTAATGATATAAATTAAAGGATTAAGTGCGGACTAATCAAGCGGTTGATTTGCAGCATTGGTAGGCGGAGGAAACCATTAAGATTCGGAGAATGGAGAAAGTCAGTGCGTTACGACTATTGCGATAGAGCAATCATCAGTTGTCTTAGCACGGAAGACCTGCTCTAAGTTTCGCTCCAAAACCATTCCCAGTTTTTTAGGTGGTAGTTTTCTTGCCCAACCGAATATTGTCGCTACAGCTGGGGCCAACTCTCCGGTTGATCGATTATATAAGCTTTCCGCAGATCCATCACTCATTAACATCACGCCGACTTTCCCTCTGACTTCAAATTGATAGATACGCAACCGCGACTGGGCCCCTTTATCTGTCACGAAGTATGTTGAATTGGCGTATTCGCCATTTTCTGGCAAGGAAAGAATTCTGATTTCCTCCCCATTTTGAATGCCAATGACTCCATCTCCCAAATGGCCAGCCAAAATGTTGCCATCTTTGTAGGCCGCAAACAGCAGAGTACAGGCAAGTTCTTCAATACCATATTTCTTTCGACGGACGTAACGGTAAAGTGCTTTCAGAGCAGCTTGCAGAATTATTTCACTGACCGACTCGGGTCGCGTTTTAGACTGGTGAAGCAGTGCATCGAAGTGCTTCGCAAGGAATACTGCGATAGAGTCGACACATATTTGGGCGCCTCGATCGGAGTACTTTCGTGATCCAGCCCCATCTGCGAGTGCAATGCACCCAACACCACCGTAGAGCTTAATAGCAAAAGCGTCCTGACAAGGTGTTGAAGATGCTTGGTGCCCTCGACCAGCACATTTTCCTCCAGCGACAGAGATCAAACTTGCCCCCACGCCTTAATTCCATCCGTATCTAGGGTAACGGATTCACCTGGAGTTGACTGAGATACCCGAGAAACACTTCTGCTGAGCCACAAGAAAAACTCCCCGAAGTTGAGACCCTTTAACTTGAGGGGTGGACGGTTCGGAGAAAGTCGCTCCAATTCAATAGTGTTTGCTGCATCCCCAATGGCTATGGGGAAGACCGTCAATTTCTTTGCCTTGACCAGTTCATTGATTCGACGAGCAGCTGAATCAATGCTATCTGTTGGTGCTCCATCAGTCATTAGGACCATCCACGGCTGGTAGTAGTCGACGCCAGCATTACGATATTCCATCTTTCTTGCTTCAAGAAGGTCGAGGGCGAGGTCAATTGCTTCACCCATGGGGGTCATACCGTCCGCGTACATTGCCGGTACTTCCTGACGGTTAATTGCGAAGAAATCCAAAGCCTTTCGAGCTATACCACCAAACGTCACGATAGCGATTTCTGCAGCGTACTGCGCAACATCGTCTTCGCGAATCGCATCGAAAAACATACGAACTCCCTCTTGAAGCTCTTCAATCGGTTTCCCACTCATAGATCCGCTTACGTCTAGTACCAAACATATCGGAACTCTTGGGGTTGGGTTCTCGACGAGTTCTTGCTGCCGGATTATGAATTCATCGTTCATGCTTATCTCCTTCTTATCTAAATAGGTTAAATAACCCGTCAAAAATTTTGCTGATCTTGCCTTTGGGGCTCGAAGAGTTCTGCTGATAGCGAGGTTTCCTTGGTGATATAGGCGGCTGAGTATAGAAAGTTGATTTAGCAGAATTTGGGCGATCAGGCTTTACTGACTGATTTACCTCACGAGCCTTGCGCGCAAGAATTTGTAGGCGAATGTTTGCCATACACTTCCCACAGTAGTACGGCTTTCCTTCAGCGATCATCCTCTGATAACGTTTCTCAGATGCAATAACTTTTTCAGTGCAGCTACCGCAACTAACCTCGACAGGATCTACGATCTTGAACGTCGTAGGAAAAATTTCATTAGAGTGCCACCCCTTCAATATCTCAGCTCGATAAAGCTTAAGAAGCCTTTTCCAATCACCGATCTCAATGCGCTGATTGTTCTTGAAGGTGTTCCAAAATGCTTCCTTGATTTTCCCTGGAAGATTGGCCCAAATGTTTTGCCACGGTCCCTCTGGAGCCTTGCCACTAACGTCTTTGCCATAAGGATATGCAAAGTTCTGCTTCTTAATGTTTTGGGCAGGATCCCCTCCACCTTGCTGAGCATATGGCGGTTTACCTGGATGCAAGATCATGAACAGCATGGACGAGATGGCAAACAGTTCATGCTCACGCGTTCTCATGAATTCGGTGTAATTGAGTCCTTGTATCTCTGGTGCAGTGTAATTCACGGTGCCAACCGGACAGGGAAAACCTTCAATTTGAAAGCTGTCAGTATCAACAAACCAAATATTGTTGCTCTGTTCTGTTATCAAAACATTCAAAGGATTGATGTCACCAACGATGATGTTGAGGCTGTGCAGATATGCAATTTTGTCGAGGAATGCGATACATAAATTGACAAGATCTATACGAGACCAGGTTGGAAACGATTTCTCAAGAACAGGCTTGACGAACATCGTATGCTGCATGGGCTTTCCCTTCGCCTTCGACATAAGATATCCAACGAACTGACCATCACTGTTCGTCACGAAATCGAACGGCCAACAAATACCCTCTTTGTTAATTTTTCGAGAGAGCATCAGTTCAATTTTATTTTGCCTGGTCGATGTAAGTCGGTCCTTGTGGTAAATCTTACAGACACGATCTCCCTGATCAGTCTCAAATATCGTGCCTTCCCCCCCAGCACTTAGAGTCTTGAGCAGACGTACTCGACCATTTTCACCTGAAGAAACAACGTCACCCTCTGTAGGAATTGCGGAAACTTCCAGGACAACAGGTTTCTCATGAAATGGATGCTTGTGTACATCAAATGGAACTATTGATGGTCTGCTAGGCCGAATGATTTGCGATTTATTTATCTCAGCTTCTTTGAGATCACTTCCTGTCCAAACAAATCCTCGAACACCCAAAGCCTGAGCCCTTACCTTCGCGCCAGAATCCGCAGTAATAAAAATCATCCCGTAGTCTTTCGCTATATCGATGATTTTCGAATCATTATCGCGGTT
>CAZSNX010000389.1:0-1564 GCA_964607945.1 uncultured Candidatus Obscuribacterales bacterium | reverse complement strand
AACACGAGCAAGACATTTCCCATGTAAGCGAATTGCTGAACGAGATCGCCGTTAACTGGACGGCCTCCTTCAGGTAAGTCCTGAATCGGAATGGGGTTGACTTTTGCCAACTCTCGCAGTAACAATCGAGCATTATCTGCTACGTCCGGGTCACGATTCTTTTTGTTGTAGTCAAGCTCTGAAAGAATCGTATTAGTAATACAAGGTAGACCCTTGTTGCCGATAACTCGCCGGATTACATCTGGATCCTTAAGAAGAACAGACGAATCGATCATGACAAACGGGATCGATCGCTGTGGTTGAGAAACTACTGATTCATTCGATTGCGGGCCTAGAGTCTGGTGCTCTGTTTGTAACTTTTGTTGGAGAAGCCGTTTTGCCTTCTCTAGTGCGTTTACAGCGTCTGCATGTCCTTGTGTGGCAGCCATGCTAAAGAAGTGGATTGCAGTAGCAATGTCCCGCTGAACACCTGTTCCATACTGATACATCTTGCCGAGACGATACTGTGCGTAAGCATTTTCCTGTTCGGATGCTTTTCTATACCAGCCAGCTGCTGTCGTTTCATCCTTGGCAATTCCCCTTCCATCACGGTAGGCATCAGCAAGCGCACATTGGCAGTGAATATCGCCTAGGTCAGCCCCCTCTGCAAAATATCTAACGGCCGCACTTGAGTCTTGCTTTACAGAAATGCCTCGCTGAAAAAATACCCCTAAACGGTAGAGCGCCTCAGGATGCCGGTTCTCAGCAGCAATTTTTAGCCAGCGAATGGATTCTGTAATGTCCACGACGACTCCAACGCCGTTTTCATAGGCTTGGGCCAAGTCAAACTGTGCAGACGCGACACCCGCCTCTGCATCAGCAAAAAGCCTTCCAATTGACCACCCATCTAGGTATTTTTGTTGTTTTTCGTTCCTTGATTCCATCTAATTCTTCTCGCTGCGCTCGGTATCAGTTCGAGCAAAAAACTGCCAATCTCCATGATCCACGGGTAAGGCATATCAGAGAACTTTTAATACGGCAATTTAATACGGCAGGTTTAGAAAATTCAGGAAACTTGCAGCCTATGATTTTAAAGAGCTTGGTAGGAAATTAATCTACCCTGTTTGATTGCCGGAGCAATATAAAATCTGCCTATATACTCCTCATACCAGCAATTCTTCGTGTTCCTTGAAACGGATAGGTGGGAAAGAAATATGTCACGGCTTTATTGCGCACCAGATATGTATTGAGATCGAGCCCTTTCTCGACGTATTCATCCGCAGGAGAAGGGAACCCGGCAGGAACGCGATACAGTAACAGCGGCAGGATACAAACCGTCGGATCGATAGCTGCTGACTGTAGGGATGGCAATGCCGATGTGCTGGGCGAATCGAAGGATACGATGGTTGTCATGATGAATGCTTTAGGTCATGATGAGAACACAGTATAAAACACTCATTTGACGAACAACAGTGTAACAATATGTGCGGACGTTTTGCTCTGGCTTATCCCAGCTCCCATTTGATCAGTTGGTACCATGCTGTATCAATGCCTGAGATCGAGCCACGTTACAACATTGCACCTA
>CAZSNX010000388.1:0-4770 GCA_964607945.1 uncultured Candidatus Obscuribacterales bacterium | reverse complement strand
GGAGTTATTCTCGGTTTACGAAAAGTGGGCCAACTGATGGGACTCGAACCCACGAATACCGGAACCACAATCCGGGGCCTTAACCACTTGGCGACAGCTGGCATAACCGGAGAGATCTCATGAGATTCTCTCAGCGCCTGACATTATACCATGACGTCGATCGAGCGGATATCGTTGCCAGGACTGCTGTAGCGTTTGCTGTCAATCGGTCTGACAGGCGATAAGATAAACGTCTTTACGTTCCTCAGTAATAGGCCACATAGATAATGAGATTTGAAAGGCTACAAACTTTCCTTTCACTTTTGGTTTTGTTTTCACTTTTGAATCTGACCGGCTGTGGTGGATGCAATTTAATTACCGCCGTGCCGGTCAATGTTTCCATTGCGATTAAGGATCCAGTATTTGCAAAGGTGTTTGAGTGCACTCAAGAGCTCGACTTATTGGCCTCCGGTCGTTTAAAACCCGGAAGGTATCGCATCAAGGGAGCGCCAATCGAGGTGAGCGAAGGCACGCAGTTTACTCTTTGGCTTAAACTGCCAAACCGGGCTACATCCGTAATCAACTTAAAGGAAGCGACTGGAAAGTTTACCAGCACGAAGGAGATCAAGTTTCATGGCGTGCCGATGCCAAAATCAATCGAGCTGTCCAACGGAAGCGTCAGTGGTGATATTCAGTTTATTCGATCACTTGGTGCCTTCTTGATCGAGTTGGTGAATCAGCAGGTAAGCCCAGTTGGCCAAAATGCCAGTGATATTGCCGGAATGGCCGAAGAGATTCACATTCGTAGTCTGGTGCTTCGTTTAAGACCTGGATCTAAGTTGCAGTTGCCTGGCCTGAGCTTGGTAATGGCAGATGGCTCGACATTGTCGCTAAAAGATTTGGAGTGTGACAATCGCTGGAACTATACAGGCGAGGGTGATTTAGCTTTGAATCTGAGTGCCGGGTCTTGCTACTACAGTCAAAAGGGCGAGGTCTTGATAGAGCTTGGTGTAGGCAAAGTCACCAGCCGCCTAGCAGTGTCTTGCAAAGAAGGTATAGCTGAGCTTCGTTCAATTGAGGGCGGAGTTGGTACCGATGAAATTGCAACCAAAGCGCTGACCATGACTGCTGTTAGTGGACAGTCCAAGAGCGTTGTTGCAAGTGGTGCAGCGCAGTTGAGCGGACTAGATTGGTCATTGATACGCACGCTCGGAAAGCCGGAGGCACATTGCAAGGTAAGCGGAAAGATGACGCTTTCGGCTGTGTCCGTGCAAATGACAAGACCGGATCTCGATGTGCAGTTTAAGCTGCCTGCGCAGTTGCAATTGGCATTTTCTGTCGAGCAGGCTGGACAGGACAGTACTTTTCGTGTGAATTCGCCGGAAGCGCTTGAATCGAAAGGCATAAAATTGTCCCTCAAGCGACCGGGCGGGCCAATCTCAATATTGCTTGATCGTGCGGCGATTGGCTGTGACCTTTCGTCCGGCCCGGACTTGGTGAAGATCACTCTTCCAAAAGGAGAATTCGAACCCAGGCAAATCGAATGGGGGCGAGAAAGCAAACGGGTAGTTATGACTATGCCGGCTGGCACAAAGCTCAGTTTGGTGCGCGATGTGGCTGTGGCGCTCAAGCCTGCCAGTCAGACGTTTGACGGAGCAATTCCGCTTGTGTTTCGTGGTGGCGCTGTGTCGATTAAAGGAGCGCAGCAATATCTTGGGTTGGAGAATGTCACCGGCAGCATGATGCTGAACATCAAGAACAATGCGATTGATGCTGTTGGCAAACTGAACACAACGCTAACCGTCGATGGCAAGACAGCGGGCGGTGTCACTAAATGCGGTATCGCAATCAATTCAGTCCATATTACATCCTCTTCGGATGGGGTGCTGGTTGTAATGGAAGGCTGCCGGATTGCAATACCGCGCTCCTATTTGGAAAAGACGCTGCGTGCCAGCTTGCCGGCTAAGAGATCTTTCAGCGTAAACAAGGAGATGTTGGAGGGGTCGCGTTGGCGCTATCGGAACCTCACGGTGAGATCTGCAACTGTAAGCCAGCCGAATCTGCAGCAATTCAAGTTTACGGGTAGCGACAAGATGTCCTTTGTCGGTGAGGCAGATGTGTTTGCCCAGGGGACTGTCGAAAGGTCTAGCGCCGTAGGATTGCTTGCAATTGCTACCGGCGAAGGGACTTGGAGTGTGAGACCATGGTCGGCTAAGACCCATGTCAAAGGAATTGGTAATGTTGCCTTTCAGTTCAATCCCGGCTCGTCGCTTGCGGACAGTTCTCTAACTTATGATGCCGTTTTGAACTTGAGTGTCCCTGAGCAGTTGGACTTAGATTGGAGTCAAGTAAGCGGTTCCGGTGATATGCTTGCACGGACCGAAAAAACCGTCGTTAGCGGTGCTTTGAAGATGGCTCAATTCTGTCTTCCGGAAGACGAGCTTGCGCTTAGAAGGTCTGGAAAAATAACCCCCTTTTCCAAAGCCGGTGCGCAATTGCGCTCGTTAAAGGTGGAAAGTGTGTCAGTCCGCACGGTAGGAGATCAGCTGTTACTCGGCTTTCGTTCAAGTGTCAAACTTTAGTTTCATGATGCCACTTTACTCAATCAAGTTAATCTTGGGCAATGCACGCCGAAGGTGTGTTTTGCCAATGAAAGAGAGGGCTGAATCCTGATGCACAGTCCGCCGGCAGTACCTTTGCCTGAAGGCGCTTTGCTTGAATTCGAGACTCAGGAGCGGTTGTGAAATTTTATCAATGCCTTTGTGGTTCTGGAATGCCGAAGTGGTTGGGATTCAATGTTTCAGTGGCTGGTAATTCTTTTACATCAATCTAAGCGTTTCAAGGAAGATCGCAGCTGGCATGGTAAATTCAGCTCTTGGTTGTCCATGCTATTTGCGGTTCCAACGAATCGGAAGATTTGGACTGGGTTGATCGAGCCCGATCGCCATTGCCGGTAGCACGGCCTTTGAACCAGGCTGTCACTGTGTTTCGACCATTGCTTTCGAGTCAGTTCGCTAAAGTGAGGCTGTTGGCCAGTGTTATCAACCCGCAGAAGTAGTCGGATGCAGGTTTGCCGGAATTGGGTAGGTAGGCTCGGACTTCTCTTGAGTTTGCTTTCCTTGTTTCAATTGACTTGCCCTCTTCTCCCTGGACTTGCAGCAGAGACTGCGAGCCAGTCGCCCGAACAATTCTTCTTGCCAAATGGATTGAAGGTTCTGGTTCTGGAAGACCACTGCTTGCCGGTCGTTTCTACCCTCGTTTGGTATCGCGTCGGAGCGCGTAATGAGACCTTGGGGGCAACTGGTGTCAGTCACCTCGTGGAGCATCTTTTGTTTCGCCGGGTCGGCAACTTGCGTCCAGGTGAATTGTCGGCTCAAATTGCCAGGGTTGGCGGGCAATTCAACGGCTATACCAGCGATGATTTCACGACGTTCTTCGAAGTGCTTCCACCGGCGAAACTGGAACTTGGGCTCCAGATTGAGGCCGACAGGATGAAGTCTGCGACATTTACGGAGAAGGATGTCCAGGATGAAGTCGCAAACATTCATCGCGAATTTGAAAAGGAAAATAAGGATCCAATTCAAAGCTTGACTCGCGAGATTCGAGCGGCGGCCTATCAGCAGCATCCATACCACAATCCGACCATGGGCTGGCAAGGTGATGTTGAACGCCTGACGGCTGCACAAGCCAAACAGTTTTACGAGCATCATTTCAGACCGGATAATGCCACACTCGTCATAGTTGGCGATGTTAAGACCGCAACTGTTGCCGCAATGGTAAGAAAACATTTTGGAACGATTGCCAAGCCGGCGTCCAAGTTGGCGACTCAGAGCATCGTGGAGCCGGCTCAGCGCGGTGAGCGGCGCGTCAGTTTGAAATCTCCAGGAAAGCAAGATATCTGCGCGATCGCTTATCACGCTCCGGCGATTCATGAGAACGATGCCCCAGCTCTGACCGTGATCGAAAAGCTGCTCAACGCCGCGATCTCCGGACGATTACGTTCCAAGCAGCCGGAGCTCAGGGTCTATCAAACGGCTTCTGCTCGGTTCGAAGCCAAGAAAGACCCTGGACTATTTGAAATAACTTGTGTGGCTGCTCCTGGAAATGGCGAGCAGAAGGTGCTCGAAGGGGTTGAGTCGGTAATAAATCAGCTAAAGGAACAAGTGATCCCGGAAGCAGAGCTGAGGCGGGCGCGTAATCTAGCTGAGTTTGCTTACTTCAGCGAGCGTGATGGGCCATACCGGACAGGGTTTCATCTGGGATACTTTGACAGCCTGGTCGGCTGGCAGAACGCCTACACATGGCCGGAACGATTACGAGCAGTGACTGCTGCAGATGTGCAGCGAGCGGCGCGGCGCACATTCAATCATGACAATAGAGTCGTGGGTTGGGTAACGGCCACCAATGCTCCCAAAGTAGCTCCACCAAAGTCGGAGTCCCCGGTTGATTCCGGTCCAAACGCTGAACCGAAGAAGGTTCCGCATACCAAGCCGGCTGAGCATGTCCGTATGACCGGCTACAAGACTGACGACTATGCTCTCGGCCCAGAGAAACATCCAGTTGCCCTAGTTGCACTGAAGGAGCAGGCAGCATCAGCCTCCAAGTCCTCCAAGTCAAGCAAGACCAAGAAGGAGGCCGCCGAAGGGGTTATCCCGAGTTCAGATAAAAAGACCGCAGACAAGTCAGGAGTTTCCAGTTCATCAAAGAAAGGTTCTGGCAAAGTAGATGACGGGCAGATAAGCTCCGCGAAGAAAGATACGGAGAAGGCGGCGTCCGGGCAGGCGAGCTCCG
>CAZSNX010000387.1:0-4774 GCA_964607945.1 uncultured Candidatus Obscuribacterales bacterium | reverse complement strand
CGTGAAAAGGCTAAGTTAAAGGCAAGAGCGTTGCTGACGACAACCAATAGCTATATCAATTGTCTTGATCTTTTGATGAAACCGAGCAAGGATTGGGTAATCTGGACAGAAAGAGGGGATGCGGCTGGTTCTCGTTTTGAAGTGGTTGCAGCACCACTTGATGTTTCCAGCTTTCTGGGCAGTTTGTTGTTTGATAAGGCTGGGCTTGAGTCATCCGTATGGATGTCGGCGACATTAGCAACCGGAGGAGAGGATCCTTTTGCCTACTTTAAGACTGAGGTAGGAGCCCCCGGACATGTCATTCAGTCGAAGGTGTCCAGCCCGTTCGACTATAAGAGACAGGCTCTTTTGTATCTGCCTTCCAACCTGCCAGAGCCCAATCATCAGGATTTTATCTGGGAGTCCTGTCGTGAGATTGAGCGACTCGTCAAACTAAGCAATGGGCATGCCTTCGTGCTTTTTACGAGTTACAGCGCTATGAATCGGTCATTTGACATCTTGAAGAATGTCTTGCCATTTGAATGTAAGAAGCAAGGCGAGATGCCTCGCAAGCGCTTGCTCGACTGGTTTCGGGCCACACCATCTGCGGTGCTATTTGGTACATCGAGCTTTTGGGAAGGTGTATCGATCGATGGTGATCAGCTCAGCTGCGTGATTATTGACCGCATTCCGTTTCAATCTCCAGATGATCCGATCTATGAGGCGCGTTGTGAAGCGATCAAGGACAATTCGGCGGGAGACTGGTTTAGAACACTTGCTTTGCCGCATGCAATCATGCGTTTGAAGCAAGGGGTCGGACGCCTGATTAGGACCAGAAGCGATCGAGGGATAGTGGCAATTCTCGATCCGCGTGTTACTCGCAAACAGTACGGTCGCTCAATCTTGGAGTGCTTGCCACCAATGCGGATTATTCGGAGCATCGACGATATCGACTCGATCGACGAAAAATTGGATAGCTACTGAACTTAGCTAGTCTCCGTCCGGCTCGTTGCTTGGCTGCGAATCATCGTGGCGCACCAGTAAGAGTGGAATTGGACAATGAGCTACAAGATAGTGGACAATCGGATCTCTTTCCATTAGAAACGTCGGTCTTTTGGCGACATTGCGAGTGCCGACGAACAGAAGGTCCACATCTTCTTCAAGCGCTACTTGGATAATACCGCGCGACACTTCGCCGACTTTGACCATTCCGCGTGCATCTATACCAAGCGCTTTCAGATTGGCAGCGGCCTCTTCGACTTGCTGCCTGGCCTTTTCTTCCGGACGACCGGTGGCGATCAGTTGTGCCACTACGCCTACTTTCTCTGGGTCTGGAACCATTCTTAGCAGAAACACTTCCGCTCCCAGTGCCTTGGCATGTTGAGCGGCTACTTCGACAGTCTTTGCGCTGCGCTTTGGGCTGCTAAAAGCGACCATGAACTTCATTGAAAAGTCTCCAGCGGTGTCTACATTGTATTACCGAATTCAGGGCAAAACTGGATCGACGCGAGTTAATAGTATCTTGAATCAATGCCAGAAAAGATGCAAAACAAAGTAGCAGGCTGCCGACAGACTCGCGGCCACAGGCAGGGTTAGAATCCAGGCTAAGATGATCAGTTTGAGCGTCTTGACATTCAGCTTGCCTGCGCCATATACCGGGATAGTGCCTCCGGCAACGGCCGAGCTGAGTGTATGAGTTGTGCTTATCGGTGCCCCGATCGCAGATGCCACCATGATGATAATGGCGGTACTCATTGAAGCGCCGAATCCCTGGGAATGGCTGAGCGCTTCTCGGCTGATTTTGGTGCCGACGGTGCGAATTACTCGCCATCCACCAATTACGGTGCCAAGACCGATGGCAAGCGCAGCTGAGCACATAACCCAGAGCGGAACGTTGTCATGCCGGTAACCATAACTCCCGAAGTGAGTAGCCAGGATGAGGGTAATTATTCCCATCGTCTTTTGTCCGTCATTGCTGCCGTGGCTAAAACTGACCGACGCACTGGACAGGATGTGCAACCAGCGCATAACCTTGGGATGAGGGAGTTCTTTGCCTTTCTTGTTTTTTTCTCCCGACAAGTTGAACGCGATGCCGGTTAGAAGCGCTCCGGCCACGAATCCGACCAGGGGAGAGACCAGTAATGCCAAGAGGACTTTGTTGAGCTCGTGCCAGTCAACTCCTTGCAATCCGGCAGCCATCACCCCTGCTCCAAACAAACTGCCGATCAAGCAGTGAGACGAGCTTACCGGCAGACCGTACCACCAGGTCACTAGATTCCAAAGCACAGCGGCGAGCAGAACGCTTACTACCACCGGTAAAGTAACGAGATCGACTGGAATGATCTTTGTGATGACTTGCGCAACCGCAGTGCCGACGAGCACTGCTCCCAGGAAATTCAGGATGCCGCTCATCGAGATGGCAAGAGACGGTTTAAGCGCCTTTGTGTAGATTACGGTGGCTACCGCGTTGGCCGTGTCGTGGAAGCCATTTACGAAATCGAAACCCAGAGCCAGAGCTATGGCTAGAATAGCGATCAGGGTGTCCCAATTCATTTCCTGAGCAGCTCTCTTTTACTCAACATTCTTCGGGAGTATAAACAGTTGCGTTAAAGCTCTGGTTAAGGAGACTACAACGCAAAGATATCTTAAGCGCTGCCTACATATCTCTGGCTTCAACAGGTTCGAGATAAGAGGCGTCGGTGTAAACCCAAAGATCGCCTGGACGCCAGGGCAAAGGTTGGCGAAGCAAGTACTTGTAAACAAGTAGGTGGCGAATGATTCTTCTGGCCGACGGATTCTGTTCTCCGCGCTTGTCATTTGCAAGTCTAGTACGCAATTGAATCGCTTCTCGCTTCGACCAACAGTATGCAGGTCCGGGATTCATTCCGCGCGATCTGCACAGTATTGCTACTTTTCCTGATGGTTGTTGCCAACCTAAAACATAGTAAGCTTCTTCGGGCATCGACTAACGCTAAGGAATTCGGTGATCTTCAATATCATAGTTCATGTGCAGTAGAAGTCCAGCGTTGTTTGATGCAGAGTTCATCTACCGTCGGGGAAAAATGTGGTGACAAGCTTCAGTAACATTGTTGTCTTTCACCCCGGGGCGATCGGAGACGTTATGCTCGCCACGCCAGTAGGAGTGGCTCTGCGAGCTAATTTTCCGCAAGCAAGAATCACTTACTGGACGCATCCGAGTTTGATTGAATTGCTTAGCCTGCTCAAGTCTGTGGATCGAGTTGAAGGTTTTGTGAAAGATGAGGGAGTACTAAGACATCTCCAGTATCTCTGGCGGCTCAAGCCAGACCTGCTTGTTGATTTGGCAGGATCAAGCCGGTCCGGTTGGCTCGCCCGCTTTAGTGGTGCCAAGGTGGTGCGCTATAGAAAACAAACATATGGTGCATACCCGATCGTACATGCTGTGGACAATTTCCTGGCTACGCTCGAGCCGTTATCGCTTGAACCGTTGGCCAATAAGTTTCCAACGATATCGGTCGGTAAGAAAGACTTAAGTGCCGTAGAAAATCGGCTTTCCGCAGCCGGCTTTAGTGGAAAGGTACTGGTGGGATTGGTACCAGGGGTTGGCAAGTTGAGGTCTCATCGAGCCTGGATTTCAGATGGATGGACCTACACTGCTCGTGTCTTGCTTAAGACGGGACGCTACACTCCTGTGCTCATCGGAGGGACCGATGAGATATCGCTTTGCCATGCTATCGCGCAGGAAGTTGGAGACGGTTGCTTAAACCTGGCTGGCGAGCTTACTCTGGTTGAGACGGCTGCGCTCCTTAAGTCGTGCAAAGCAGTGGTAGCCGGCGACACCGGACCTCTGCATCTGTCCGTTGCAGTTGGCACGCCGGTCGTTGGACTTTACGGTCCGACCTATAAGGAGCGAAGCGGCCCCTATGGTTGTCTCGACACTGTGGTCAGCCAGAGCCACTACTGCCAGTGTCACGACGTCAAGGTTTGTTCGCTGACTCAAAGTGCCGGACCTGGCGAGTGTATGAGCCGAATCATGCTGGAGGAGGTTTTCGACCAGTTGCGCATTGTACTGGCAGACTGTCAACTCTGACCGGTTTTTGCTGCGGCAATCGAAAGCAGTGCTGACAGACCGCATTCGCGTGTGTTATCCGGCCGAAGCGCTGTCTGCAGGCTTGTTCTTATCTGTGAAGTCTTCGATGTAGTGGCGCCAATTTCTTTTGAAGTCTTCCTCCGCCATGTCTCTGACAACAGCGGCTGGCAAGTCCATGTGAAAGGGGGTGCGGCTACCGTCGGGATTGTATGTGAAACGAACGGTCTTGCCAATTCTTGATTCGTAGGCGGCGATTGTAGTCCAGCGAGCATCGACGGTTGCTTGCAGTCTGATCATAAACGTTTCGCTCACGGTGCTCGGCGCTGCCACCATGATTCGACAGCAATCGGACAGCTTGTTAATCAGCATTCTTGCTTCGATCTCCATCTGGCGATTCGCTTGCTGGCTGGCAGCAGTGAGAGCCGGCGATGCGTTGAGTTCCGGTCTTGCGGCGTCCGAAAGATTCTGAAGCAGGCGAAACTGGGCGATTTCGTCAGCGTTAGGCAATAGTATCTCTTGCCCGACCTGTAGTCTTACCAACGGTTCGCCGGTTTTTTCGGTGTATTCCGGCAGTGCATTTATCCTTGCAATTAACCGCCACATCGACGAATCTGCCATCAAGCCATCTTTCAATGCGATCGAGCGTAAGCTATCGCCTGATTCGACTATCCAGCAGCGTCTCAGCGGACTTTCTTGTTTCTGAGGTACAGTCGATGCAAGCGGCAC
>CAZSNX010000386.1:0-4790 GCA_964607945.1 uncultured Candidatus Obscuribacterales bacterium | reverse complement strand
GCTTCAGCCAAGTTGCCTCGTTGCTCCAAAAGATCAGCTAGCCGGCGCATCGACTGCGCTATCGAGGGGTCATCCTGCCCGGCCGTTTTCTGTTTGATGCTCAAACTGCGCCGCAAGAGCGGCTCGGCTAAAGCGAGCTTGCCTTGTGATGCGTAGAGCTCAGCCAATCGGTCGAGGCTGGTGCAGAGGTCGGAGCTCTCTTGCCCATCGAGCTTCTCTCTGATGGCGACGGCTTTACGCAAATAAAGCTCAGCTTGCTCGACGCTGTTTTCATCCAGGCTCTTTTGAGCCATACTATTGAATGCTTTTGCCAGAGCTGTGGTGGCTACGGTTCTATCATTGCTGTTGCCGGTCTGAGCAATGGACTCCAGTGCAGAGACTGTTCCTTCGCTGGCAAAGAGAGAAGCCATTTTTGCTGCTATTTCTGCATTCGTAAGCGACGACATGGCGAGTATCGCTGCCTTCTTGGTCTTTTCGTTGCCGGCCAAGTGAGGAATGAATTTTTCGATTGTTTCCGCTTCCAACAGCTTGATTTGCTGCTGGTTATAGGAATAGCCAATGAACGCTCCGAAGCCGCCGATCAATAGCCCGGACAGGATGGGAGCGATGCACTGAATCTTATCCCAGCTGTCCTTCTTGATCCGCGTGTTGTTTCTAAGCTCCTCCAGTACGGAGTTTTGTTGCTGCTGAAGCTGGATAAGCGTCTGCTTGAGCTCTTGTTCGTCCATGAATCACCGCTTCGTTGACTGTCAGTGAAGAGAGTCCAAAGTAACATGACATCCTGATTCGAGGCAACGTTTTAATGAAGCTTCCGGAACCGTTAGGCGATGTCGAAGGCGGTTATTCCGCCTGTACATAACAATTGACGCTGGTACTGGCCTTCTTTACACAATTGAAATGCGAGAGCATCCATCGGGCTTACTAATGTTTATGTGAGCGGGGAATAGCTCTTTGACTTCGGCAATATGAGTTATTACCAGAATCTTGGCGAAATCTCGCTTGATCGATCCGATCGCCTGAACCAACCGGTCTCGGCTCGCGTCATCTTGAGAGCCGAAGCCCTCATCGATTATCAAAGTCTCGAGCTTAGCTCCCGCTCGACGAGCCAACAATCTGGAAAGTGCCACCCGCAAAGCGAAATTGACCTTGAATGCTTCACCGCCGCTGAATAACTCGTAGCTGCGCGTTCCGATTGCGTCACCAATCAAGAGATCGAGTGTTTCCACTACGCCGCCGGACTTGGTTTTGTGCTGAGTTGCCAGGGCCAGGTGCATCTGATTTTCCGAAAGTCTGGAAAGTATCTGGTTGGCTTCCGATTCCAATTCGGGGATTGCATTTTCGATGATGACGGCTTGGATGCCTTTCTTGCCGAATGCCTCAGCAAGAAATTGGAAATCATCCAATTCGACTCGAGTGCGCTCCCAGTTCTTTGCCTGGTCGTTCAACTTGTCCTTCGAGTCATTTAACTGTTCCAGGCGCGATCGGAGTACAGCCGTTTGCAAGTTGAGATTTTCTCTGTGCGTTCTCCATTCTGCAAGATGTCCTTCCAGCTCGGCTATCTCTTCTTCAAGCGCCGGCAGGGAAAGGAGCCGCTCTTGCCAGCTCGACAGCTCCGCTGAGATGCTTGCCTGAAGATCCTTTTTGGCAGAAAGGCTCGCATGGCAAGATTGCAGTGCTTGTTGGGCGGCATCGTGCTCGTTGCGAGCCTTTTCGAGGCGTCTCATAATCTCTTGTGCCGAGATGCGTTCGGCAAGCTTTTGTTTCAATTGCTGATGCGCGGCCGGGTCGTAACTCAATTGCCTGACTTTCTCCTCCAGTGCTTTGAGTTCGTCGCGTATTTCCTTGCCGTATTCTTGATTGGCGAGCTGTTGGGACAACTCGTCCAGCTGTGCCTTTACGACTGGGATTTGCTCTGAGACTTTCTTGAGTTCGGATTGATCTCGTTTCAATTGCTGGTAGCGGGATTCGCAATGACGCTGCATGCGAATCTGCGCCTGCAGATTGGAGTAAATCACGGGATCGAAATCAAGTTTGTGAATCTCGGTTTTTACATTGATGAGGCTTTCGCGCTCGACCTGGGCGAAGTCTTGGTCTGAAAGTCGTTGCCGGAGCCGCGCTACTTCCTCTTTGAGCTCGCCGGCGCTGGTTTGCGCCCGTTCAATCGAGGCAATTTTTTCGTTGAACTGGCCGATCCTGCTGTCGAGTGTCTTGCGCCCGTCCAGTTTTTGTTTGAGCTCGGTGTATTTCTTGCGCAGAATCTTTCGCTCTTCGTCCAGAGCTCCGCCCCTTTCCTCGAGCGCGGCAATTTGTCTGTCTATCGCTAAATTATCCTGGCTGTATCGATTGATGACCGCTAGTCTGTCTACAATCGGTGCGGAGCACAGAGGACAGATACTCGAGTCGCAATGTTGTTTCAGCTCGCGTGCTTTCGCTGCGTTCTCCGACTGCTTCGATTTCAAGCCTCTAATCTCAAGATCGACCGCCTCCATGTCCGACTTCATGGATAGACCTTTCTGCTCGACAAGCTCGAATTCAGCTTCGAGTTTGTCGAGCGCCGCCGCTTGTTCGACCAGAAGCCGTTTGTCCTCATCTACGCTTTTTCTGCTTGCAAGCAGGCTCTCCAACTCTTCGGCAGCAGCGCCTTTCTGCTCGAGCTCTGCTTCCAGCCGTATGCGGGACTCTTGGACCAGTGAGTGAAGCTTCTCCGCGCGAGATGTCAGCTGAGTGAAGGATTCTTGCCGAATCGAAAGAGCTGATTCTTCCTTGAGCAATTCGTGATACTGTCGATAACCCTGCTCAATTTTCTCAATCTCCTCAGGCTGCTTGGTCAGCTGTATTTGTTTGCCTTCCAACTCGGTTAAGACTGTCTTAATGCTGTCCAGTTTTACTTCCAGCCGGCTGCGAAGATTGGCGAGGGCCGAGCGACATTCCATCTGGTTGATTGAATGCTCTTGAAGCAAAAGAGCATTGCGGTCCAACAGCTCTACTTCCTGCTTGAGCTGAGCATACTCATTGGCCTGCGCTTCGATTTCATCTGAGCGCGAAAGCAATTCGGTGAGTGCTGCAAAGTTGCTTGCCAGCTCCTTTTCCAGCTGAGCAAGAGAAATAAGATCTGATTCCAATTCGGACGCGCGCTGTTGTTGTGAAGCTAATTTTTGCTCGGTCAGGTGAAGCTCTTTCAAGCTTTCCTTCAACTGAAGCAGCTGTGCATCGTGGAAAGAGACTTTGTCTGAGATTTCTGATTGCTTTGCGTGAGTTTCGTTGAGCTCGGTTGTAATTTCTTCAATCGACCTTTCGAGTTCGGGTAGCTCGGCCAAGCCGGCTTGCAATAACTCAGATCTTGACTTCAGCTCTTTGACTCGCTCGCGCGAGAGTTCTTGCAGACTGTCGAAATAACCCAAGCCGAGTATCTCTCCCAAGAGCTGTTTGCGCTCGGACGGAGGTCTGGTTGTAAACTCATCGGCGCGACCTTGGCGCAGATAAACGCTATTTACGAAGGTATCGTAGTCCATGCGCAAGAGATCGAATATCTGTTTTTGAGTTTCTTTCATGGAGCCGGCCGTTAGGCTGAGCCAGCCGTCCTCGTTTTGCATCTGCAACTCGAGTCCGCCTTTGGAGGAAGCCTTACCGCCTGATTTGCCGGCTGCCTTCAGCCGGGAGCGTTTTACTCTGTAGGTTCGTTTTTCCAGTTCGAAGCTGACTTCCACCCACATCTCTCGTTCACCCAGACGAATCAGCTCATCGGAAGACGAGCGCGCAGACTCCCAAAGCGTCCAAGTAACGGCGTCAAGCAAGGCTGACTTGCCGGCACCGTTGGGGCCGGCCAAACATGCTACGGAGATCGCGCTGAGGTCGAGCTGCGCGTCAGCATAGCTCATGAAGTTGTGAAGGGTAATCGTATTGAGAATCACTATTCTCGTGATTCTAGCCTAAATGGAGGGACTCATTTATTTATACGCTGTCAGTTTGTGAAAGGTTCAATCCAGGATTTGCCGGCTATGAAATAATGGGCGGTAAGGCCGCTGGAGCGCTTGTGGTAGAGAGTCTCAACGACGAAGGAGCCGAATCGGGCCAGATTGGATTGGCCGATTTGACCGTTCGGAGCGCGCTTTTGCTCTGCATGTTTCTCTCCGGAGCGACGGCGCTCGTCTATGAGGTCGTCTGCTCCCGGTTCTTGTTGCGTATCTTTGGTGCGACTATGCTGTCCAGCTCGACGGTGCTGGCAGTGTTTATGGCTGGCTTGGCGTTTGGAGCGCTATTAGCCGGAAAATGCTGCCGGACTCTCGACCGCAAGCTTAGGACTTATGCCTTGCTTGAATTCGGTTTAGGAATTTGCGGTTTGCTGCTGGTACTGCTGTTGGGTCAATCCACCGCCAACATCGTCTGTCCGGCAATCGCTAGTATTGCCGGCAGCAGCTCGTTTGCGCTGATTGCCTTGCGGTTGTTGTTTGCGATATCGGTGCTGGGGATTCCCACCTGTCTGATGGGGGCGACACTGCCCGTGATAGCTGCCTTCTTTTCGGAACGGACGCGCAGTCCCGGCGGCGAGGCTGCACTTTTATACGCTGCCAATACCAGCGGCGCGGTTGCCGGAGCCGCTCTAGGCGGATTCCTGCTGTTGCCGTCGCTGGGCTTGTCGCCTACACTGATCGCAACTGCCGGATGCAATCTATTGCTGGGAGCCTTCGTGCTCTCCTTGAGTTTGATTAGCGGCAAGCAGGCACCGGCAATGCTTCCTGCCGAGCACGACGTTGAGCAACCCGCTGCGCCCGTGCGTCCCGAGGACGATG
>CAZSNX010000385.1:0-4791 GCA_964607945.1 uncultured Candidatus Obscuribacterales bacterium | reverse complement strand
GTCGATCCCCACGGTGTCGTGCCGGTCCATCAGGAAGGCGAGTTTCAGCTTGGTGCCCACACCGTCGGTCGCCGCAACCAGCAGCGCGAAAGTGTAGCGGTCTACTGGGGAAGTCAATGCGAATCTCGCGTTGTGCCACCAGTCGAGACGCTGCCAATCTACCTCTTCGCCACGACTGACCTGCGCTGGCTGGAGCGCGGGCTGCCTTCGCATTTCTTGACAAGAGACGTTTTCAACCGTTTCAACCAGTGGTTGCGGGACAACGTGATAGCACCGCTCACATCCGGTGGCGACTTTCAGACGGCTCCTACCGATGTGACCGCCGGCGCTCTCAGTGAAGAGCTGAGAAGGCGATTGGAGACCACCGAATTCTGCTCCTAGCAGAAATTGACCTACACCAGCTCAGGCACACAAGGAGCCATTCGGTTGCCCGAATGGCTCTGGCTTTCGAGCAAGTCCAACGGAGAAACTCAGATGTCACCACACCCGGAACAAAACGGCTTCGAGATCATGAATCTCACAGTCCAATGCGAACCAGACGAGCTAGTGCGCTCCGCCGTTGTCTCGCGCAATGGACAGTTTCTCGCTCTAACTTTAAAAGGCAAACCCGAGCCAAGAGTCTTTCACCTGTTCAGCCATGCCGACAATCCATTCGAAACGGTAAATATTCCGGTCGCCGGAAGAGTCGCTGGAATGGCCTTGCCGCCGGAACAGCGGGAGCTGGCGATTGCCATCGAAAAGCACCACTGCGTTGAGCGCTATGCACTCGGATTGGGCCGGCTGAAATGCTTGCCGATGTCTTCGCCTCAATCAGTTGCTTACAGCCGGGATGGCTCACTGTTAGCCGCCGGCAGTTCGTCCGGAAAAATCTGCGTATGGGCCTTCGATGAAGTTCCCAAAGAAGTCTATCAGGCCAACTGCCGTGATGCCTGCCTGATTCAAATCGAGTTTGGCATAGGCAACCAGCAGATGCTTGCCCTGGCGGCAGACAATCGCTGTTTCCAAATCGACTTTGCAAATACGAGCAACGCAAGCGGAAGTATTCGTGAAGCTTCGGTAAAACAGATTCTTACCGAAGAGGCTGGTATTCCGGCAGACTGGCAATGCTTGACGATGGCTGCCCATCCCTTTCTGCCGATCGTCACATTCGCCGGCAAAGGCCAATTTTTCTGGACCTATGACTACAAACTAAATACGCTCTGGCGAAGCGAAAGCACGACGGCAACTTACATTCGAAGGCTGCAATTTCTTCCTGAAGCAAAGAAGCTCGCGGTTTTCAGCGACCATGCGCTCGAGTTTTGGCAGTTAGAAGGAGTGGTTTTTCGAGACCGAACGATGGTGGGAGATCGCACCGACCTGCTCGGTCGCGGTACATACAGACCCACCCACGTCGTCAAAGCCTGCCTCCCTCCAGCGGCCGGGCTGCAGGCTGTCGCTGCGATCCCGCAGGACAGCAAAGCAGTAGTTGCCTGGGCACCAGCCGGCTGAGCTTAGATGCCGGCCACATCCAGAGACTTTGCATCGAGTCGAGCAGATTAGCTCCGACTCGGTTCGAAGTCTCCTATCGAACCGCACTCAAACATTTACTGCGAGGATTGCACCATGAACAAAAAACTTTATGCGCGCTGCTTGAGGCACTTTGTGCGCGAACCAAGTTGCTGGATACCACCGGTGCTCAGCTGCTATTGGCCTTATCTGAAACTTGCTTTCAAATGGTACATCGCCGTGCCACCCTTCGGGTTCTTGTCAATCATGGTCTTGTACGCGCTCTTTCAGCTGCTGGGCATAGACAGAACTCTGCCGGCTCACCTTCCAAGCTCTTTCAGCTTTGTCTTGATGATGACATGGCCTCTTGCTTCAGCTGTTCTCGCCGGCACCCTGGCACTGCCGGTCAATTGCGCAAGACTCCTGTGGAAAGTGTTGTCGTCGCCTTATGCTTGCCTTTTGTTCAGATGCGAAAGAGCAATTGGCTCCAGCTACAGCACGACAAGAGAGATTGAAAGCCTGGTTCACCAAATTGAAACATGCAATTCGCTCTACCAATCTTTGCAGCTCAAACCGGAGACGACCGAACAACACGAGTCCCTCATCCAGCTGTATCAACACACTCGCACTCATTGCAAGCTGCTCGAATCACAACTCGATTGGTTCGAGCCCAAAGCCCACAGCGTTTTCGAAGATATCGAGCTCTTAAGTCCGCTACTGACCGAGCAACAACAAATCAATACTCTCAAGAGCGTTCTAACAAAGATCACATATTGCTTCCGCACAATCAGTGACGCCAAGCAAAAGCTCAGTGAGGCGGAGCAATGGTTGACAGCGCGCGGCGATATTGCCGTCGACTGCGATTTCACGTCAATTGCGCCGGAGCCGCCAGAGATTGAAGAGCTCATCCCAGAGACAGACCTGGACTTCGCAAGTGCGCGCGAAGCCAGGCTTCACGCGCTGGGAATCTCGGACGAACAACTGTTCGCACATCAGTGAAGCCAACCTAACAGCCACCTAGCAGAGATGAATTCACGGTTGGCAAGTTCGCTCAATGATGCACCGCCAGCGGTGTGTTCATCTCTGCAACTCTTACATGCGCCCGTTTTATGGGCAGGAGCATTCCATGTTCAAATCAATACTTAGAGGCCGCGGCCAGCGCGACCGGAAAGGAATAGAAAGCGGCGTCGTGGTAACTCCACCGATGACCCCGGAGTTCTGGCAGCGCGTTCTTCGCGCCCAGTTCATCTGGTGTGAAGGATGGTTGGTGATCTCCATTCTTTGCGCAGTCTTTGGTGCAATTCTGGAGCTGAAAGGATGCCAATGGTCGAACGACTGGAGCATTAACTTTCTCGGACTGGTTTTGCGCAACGTAACACCAGGTCTGTCTCTAATGGCAGTCGGACTTTGGGCTGCAAAACGCGCCGAATTCAATGTAATCCAACAAGCACCGCCCGAACCGCCGCCACCACCGGCGCCATCACCGGAGCCGGACAAAGAATGGTGGATCTGCCGTATCTTGAGAATCATTTTCGGGCGCAAACGCCGGCGCGGCACCTACATCACCTGGGGTCGCTACGGCATCGTTGTTCCTACCGGAGCGGCAGACAAAAAGTTCTGGGAGCTCGCAGAAAGATATCAATGGTGGATCTCCGTCACTGGCATGTCGGGCGGATTTCTCTGTGCCGTGCTCGGAGTTCTCGTAGTTTGGCTGAGCAACCTGGCCAACCAGAACTGGTTCGCGTCGATCGGCGGAATTGAAATCAAGAATGCACCGGTCGGCGCCATGCTCTTTCTGATGGGCATCGCTCTGCAGGAATTTACTCGATACGAAGTTCAAGCAGGCTCGGAAACACGAGCTGAAGACAAGTCGGGCCAGGACGGCTCGAAAGGCAAATAGTAGTCGCACCTTTGAGGAATCAATAATGAACGCATTTAATTACGGTATCTATTACTTCGACTTCGACACCAAGGCTCGCTTCACACTCGAAATGCGATCGAAAGCAAAGATTAGCGGATTGACGACCGGCCGCTGCGGAGACCTAGGACTTCAGGTAATGCAGCCGGCCAACAAAGAAGCGGCGAAGGTCAAGCGCACTTTTCACCTTTTGGAACGAAAGAAGTCCGGCTTGCTGCTGGCAGAAAATGAAGATGCCGTACTGGTCGCCACCTTCGAGTATCTCGATCTTGGATTGGACAAAGCACCGCTCTATGACTTGTGGGAGATAGTTCCGGTTACTACCAACAGCTAGTCGCCTCGATTGCATGAATACTGCGACCAGATAGTTCAAGGAAGTTTCTCGATCTGCCTGTAATGAGCATCTGTGCTCGATTGGGCGGCAGATTTTCCTTGGCTCAATCTGCCTTCTGCAGCCGCAAGCCTTCCAGCGACCACTTTCGAATAATCCGCTCTCAAGCCAAGCGAAGGAGTCCCCTGGCGGGATTCCTGTTGCCTTTCATTCATATGTCTATCCCATTGATTACAAAAGGAAACTTACTGATATGAGCAATTCTGAAGACACCAACTCAACAAAATACATCGGGCAAGCGCTTACCCCGGAGATCATATACAGCAGCCCTTCCTGGCAGCAGCCTTATCTCCGCAGCGTCGAGAAGCTGAAGGACGGCACTCAAGGATGGTCGGTTTTCCTAGCAGATGGAAAAATCTTGACCACTGCAATGCGCACTGTCAGCACAGCCGAATTGAGTAACCCGAAAGTTCGCGCAATGGCCGTAATCGGTTTCACTGACGCAATGAAATTGGGGATGGACTACAACATCGCGCAAATCCACCTTTCAGTGAAGGGTGCCGATGTAGACGTCAAATCTGTGATCGCCAAGCTAACGAATGCCGGTTATGGAGACGTCGCGCAGAAGCCGCAAGGCAACAAGATTTTCTCCTATTGCTTGGAAGAATTCTTGACCGACTTCGGAATGTTCATTCCGGTGTTCGACAAGATTGCCGAACGGCTTCCCATCATATGCCCGGAAGCAAAGCTAGTTTGCGAATTCGACGATGAGGATGATTTCCCACCGCAGTGCAAGCTCGAGATACGAATTCCGGCACACGTTCGCGATTTCGCAAAATGCTTCGGTGAAGTCTCGATGTTTCTGGGAATCACGCTGAATCCGCTTCAAGAAGCAATCGAATACGCGAACTTCATCGGAACGTTCTCCTTCTCCGGCAAAGTCGGCTCCTGCACTTAGAGCAGGGTCCCTATCGTCGGCACGAGCAAAGATGTTCGTGCCGACTGCTTTGCACCGCGCACAAAAGGAAGGGATGAAATGTTCGATGTTTACACCGTT
>CAZSNX010000384.1:0-4830 GCA_964607945.1 uncultured Candidatus Obscuribacterales bacterium | reverse complement strand
ACTATCGTCACGCCATCGCCCCCTTCATACAGCTCGCCGGGACGGAATCGATTCGGATAGGACGTCGTTGACAGATATTGCCTAACTGCTGATTTGACCGCCCCGGTTCCGTGTCCATGAATAATCATGAGTGGGCTGCGACTTTCTAGAAAGGCCTCATCGAGAAATCTCTCTACATCAGAAAGGGCTGCATCAACTCGTTTGCCTCGCAGATCTATAGTATTGGAAGCAGTCCGGACAAAAACATTTGGTCCATATTCGGCAGATGCTCTTTCGGTCGGTCTGCTCGCCGCTTTGTTTCTGGTTGGCGCAATTCCTCTCTTTCCGCCTGCTTGTTTGGAGGAATAAGAGCTTACCGGCTCGAGATCAGAGGCGTGTACCTTTACCTTCATATTGCCGGCGCGCACCGAAATCAGACCGTCCGGTTGCTTGTGCCAGTCATCCGGAATCGCCTCGACCGTTCCGATCTTATTTAATGACTTCACCCGGACCGACTGTCCAATTGATACCTTATGCGCTTGTTTTCTGGTGTCGTTTGGATTTAGCCATTTGAGATCTTTCTTGATCTGCTCCAAATCCCTTTGAGCCTGCTGAACCGCTTGCATGCTCGGCTGTTTTTGCAGCGCAGCCGTCAGGGATCGAATCTGTTCGCGGACCCGCTTGAACTCAACCTCAATCTCTTCAGCCAAAGTGCGACGCAGCAATTCGCGTTGGCTGTCCAGGTCGGACAATTCCGCACGCACCCTGGCTTCGAGCGTGGTGGCAGCCTGAGTCGCAGTTCGAGCGGCTTCCTCTTCCTTGGCCAGTGAGTTGAGTCTAGCCTCCAGCTCTTCAGTCAGCTTTTGAATGTCCTTGGCATTTCTATCCAAGTACAGTGTCGCCTTTCCGATGATGCTGGAGTTCAGTCCCAGGCGCTGAGCGATAGTGGTTGCCTTCGAGCTGCCCGGTACTCCTGTTCTAAGCCTATATGTAGGTGAAAGGGTCGCTTCGTCGAAGTCGAGACTAGCGTTTATAAAGCCGGGTTGAGTATAGGCCAAGGTCTTGAGCTCGCCGTAATGGGTAGTGGAAATGGTTTTTGCTCCGGCATCATTCAAGTATTCCAAGATCGATCTCGCCAGTGCCGCTCCTTCTCTCGGGTCGGTGCCGGCGCCAACTTCATCGAGCAGCACTAGAGTATTCTGATTCGATTGATTGACGATCTCCACGATGTTGGTCATGTGAGAAGAAAATGTCGACAGGCTTTGCGATAACGATTGCTCGTCGCCTATGTCGGCAAAGATCTCCGAAAAGATGACCGCCTTTGAGCCCGGTGCGGCAGGAAGCAGTAACCCGGACTTCACCATCAAAGACAGGAGTCCGGCCGCCTTCAATAGGACTGTCTTGCCGCCGGTGTTAGGCCCGGTGACTATCATCGTGCGGGGGTCGCCCCCAAGGGTAATATCGTTTGGTATTATCTGCGGTGCACGCCCCGGGTTCTGCAGAATAAGGAGAGGATGCTTGGCAGATTTGAACTGCAAGACATTGTCCCTGGAAATCTCCGGGCGAGTGCCGTCATACTTGGCGGCCAGACGTGCTCTGGCCATAATGAAGTCGAGTTCTACGAGTGTCTCGAAACTCGCGCAAATTTCCGCGCCGAACTTTCGTGCAGTACTGCTCAGATCCAGCAGTATGCGCAGTATCTCACGCTCAATCTCCACCTCTTTGAGCCGCGCACTATTAGACAGCTCGACTACCGCTTTCGGTTCGACATAAATTGTCAATCCGGAGGCTGAGCTATCGTGAACGATGCCCTCAATCGAGTGCCTGTGACTTGCTGTCACAGGCAACACATACCGATTCGCACGTTGAGTAAAGAGAGGCTCCTGGAGCGCTTTTGACAGAGTTGAAGAGTGAATGATTCTAAGCAGCTCGTCTTTAATCTGATTCTCGATGCGCTTGACGTCTCGGCGCAGTGAATGTAAAAGCGGGCTGGCATCATCTCTTATCTCTGCGTCAGGTGAAATTGCTGCATCGATATCTGCAACCAGACTTTCCGGGCAATGTAGATTTGGCAAGAATGCTGTCAAGCGCGGGAAAATCGATTGGTCCAATAAAGAAACACTGGACTTGGACTTACGCGAGCGCTCCAAAATCTGTCTGATCGCCAACAGCTCGCCTGCTGAAAGCGCTGCTCCGGCTTCCATTCGTGGAAGGATTTCGCGAACGTCAGGCAAACCATCGAGCACAAGACCCGATCGAGCTTGCAATAAACTCAGTCCTTCTGCTGTTTCATCAAGCAGAATCTCGACAATTGCAGGTTCGGAGGTTGGCTCGAGCTCCAAGCACCGCTCATAGCCCCAAGCGGTAAAAGCTTCGGCAGCAAGGAATTCCTTTAAGCTGCTCCACTCTAATGCTCGTCGTGTTCTGGTGCGGATGTCCACACTGGAATAGACTAATTCAACTCGCTCTTGATAATGGGATCGTCTGCTGTCACCTGTGGCGCCAGACTTTCTATTCCCAGCGAGCCCATCAATTTTTTCAAACGAATTTTCTGAAGCTCATAGCAACGATTGTTCCGTTTGTGTACTATGCCGATGCGCTCCAGCTGCTTGATTGCATCGATATGGTTTGCTGGAACTTCGCCTACATCGACTGGACCGCGCTCGTTCAGCCAAGAAATCGTCGGCTGAAGCACCCCCAGTAGTTTACGCATCGGTTGTTCATACAAGGGCATCATTCAATATCCCTCCTCATTCAGGCTTAATTGTACACTCTTGGCGTCCTCAAAGCTCGTGCTGATCGGAGGAAGGTGTCAAGTAGGTTGGACACAAATGTATGAAAGGTAGGTTTGATGGATATCTCCAGCAAACTGTTCGGAGCTTCCGGAATCTTGATTTTGACTGCATAACGGCTATTGCGAATCAATTCCGCACTTCTTGATGACGTTGCGATAAGCTTAGTGGGAAGAGTTTTATAACTCTCTTCTTCAAGGCTTCTTTGCATCGTTGTAGCACATTATTTGTCAAACCGCTTGGCAAGAAAGGAAGTTAGTCACCATAAGATGCTTTATCAATTCAACGAGTTTCGGCCTGTTGTACACGAAAGCGCTTTTATTGCACCGACGGCAGTCCTGATCGGACAAACATCCGTGGAGGAAGGTGCGAGCATCTGGTTTCAATGCGTTGTGCGAGCAGATATCAATGCAATTAGAATCGGTGCAAAATCTAACATTCAAGATGGCTGCCTATTGCATGTGACGCAACGCAATCCGTTGATCGTTGAAGAGCGTGTTACGGTTGGACACGGCGCAATTCTGCATGCCTGCCACATCGAGCCGGATTGTCTGATTGCGATGGGAGCAATTGTTCTGGATGCAGCTGTGATTGGAGCGGGATCTGTGGTGGCTGCCGGAGCGGTAGTGGCGCCTGGCACTGCCGTTCCACAGGGCAGTTTAGTGATGGGCGTACCCGGCAAAGTTGTTCGCCAGGTAAGGGCCGAAGATCGCCAGCGGATCGAGCAGGGCTGGCGAAACTACGTAAAGTACTCGAATGAGTATCGCAGCATGAACCTTGAGTAAGTCCGCCCGGATTACCGAAGCTATTTTTTTTGAGTACGTGTCCAAATTTGTTGGCGATTCGGATACATGTAGATTAGGTTGGCGAAGATGAATCTGTTGCGACGGAATGCGCGAATGGATTTATCCGGATTGTTGGTGGAAAGACCGCTGGACTAGGCGCTGTAGAGACTGCTTGCCTTAGTGCGACGTCTGACTGCCTGGCAAAGTCAAGCGACAACTTGACCGTCGCTTGTGTTTGCCGGAAAGCCCAAGTGCGCAACTGCCATTGGTTGGGTGCAGGCTGATTGGTTCAAAGTTGTGTGCCGGGTGCTCTGCGTAGTTTCCCCAGTGACCTATCCAGAGACAGTAATTAACATAAGTGGCCTAAGTGGAGAGTAAGGTCGAATGACGGAAGAATTTCGCTACGCTCTGCATAATGAACTCGGTAATGCAGGCAATACGGATAATCAAGAGGCGCTCAGAGCGAGCCCTCAACAGCCTGCGGCCGGCAACGATGTTTTATTGCCCGTTTTGAAAGTGGGAAAAGATGCGGTTGAGTACGACCGCACTCCCATTCCAGCGGACTGGAATCTGGTCAACCTTTATCGCAATGCCAAAGATGGCGTTGTCAAAATTGTCGGTCAACGAGAAGGGGTAGATGGTCAGGGACGCAAGGTAATCGAATCGATGACCGGTTCTGGTTTCTTCGTTACCGAAGACGGGCGACTGGCCACTGACTATCACGTAGTAATGGGCGTGAATTCACTCGTTGTGCAGACATCAGACGGTAAACGATACAGCGCCACCGTTGAGGAAGTAGATAGAGAGCACGACCTGGCGATCGTTAAGGTGAAATCTGACGGGATGCAGCGATTCAAGGCGCTGCCTCTAGGCGATCCCAATTTGAAAGCTGGTGATGGAGTAGTTGCAATCGGCTATCCGAGAGGGTGGCAGGATATGTATGTTTCTCCGGGGACATACAACAAAGTGCAACCCTTATTTAAGGTGGTGGATGCATCTAAGTTAGGCCCCGGTGAGAAATTCGACCGGGACGTTCTGGATGCGACCATTCATGTCGAGCCCGGCAATTCGGGCGGGCCTCTTATTTCTAAAAACGGCCGCGTAATAGGAATTATTGCTACTACTGATGCCAGCCCAAAAGACAAGCGACCGGGAACTGCATCTGAATCCACTCCGATTGCAAAGTTATTGAACTTGCTGAACCGAACGAAGGAGAGATTTCCAGAAAGACCGGCAACTACCTTACCTCTCGATTCGAGTCCATTCTATACGCC
>CAZSNX010000383.1:0-4848 GCA_964607945.1 uncultured Candidatus Obscuribacterales bacterium | reverse complement strand
CCAACCAAGCATCGTTTCTCCGCGCTGACCCAGCCTGTTCATATCCAGAAATGCAGTAAGGTTATCCAGCTTGTAATGAGAAGCTGCTGCCATCGCCTCCCAGACAGACCCTTCCGCCATTTCACTATCACCGCACAAAACCCAAGTGCGATAAGGCAGCTTATCTACATACTTGCCGTTGAGCGCCATCCCGACTCCGAAACAAAGCCCCTGTCCCAAAGATCCGGTCGCAACGTCCACCCAGGGAAGAACGACCGGCACCGGGTGTCCTTCGAGCCTGCTGCCAAATTTACGCAGCGACATCAGCTCTTCATCGGTGACCGCTCCGGCAGCCTTGTAGAGAGCATAAAGCAAGGGAGAAGCGTGCCCCTTGGAAAAAATCAGCCGGTCGTTGTTCGGATGCTTCGGGTTATCGAAGTCATAATGCAAATACTTGGCAAGAAGGACTGCCATCAAATCGGCGGCGGACATCGATGATGTGGGATGCCCCGAGCCGGCAGCCGTCGTACAACGAATACTGTCGATTCGCAACTGCTGTGCCAACTGTTGCAACGTTTGAACGGGTGCCACTTGAGCTTCAACCATAGGACTTTCTCCTTGTGCTTCTCGACTCTTCCAGTGCGGATTTCGAAGTCTCCTAATTCTACTTGGGTTAACACGGGTCAGAACCCAATATGATAATCTGTCAATTTATATTTATACGGCGCAAAAGGGGGCAGAGTCTTAAATGTCCAACGAAAGTACTGCACTGGTAGAACGAGATGCCAGCGAATATCGGCTTCCCGCGACAGTCGTCCCGGAACACTATGACATCAAGCTGACACCAGATCTTGAGAAGTTCACTTTTACCGGCGAAGAGACCGTTCGAATTACAGTCTGCGAGTCAATCTCCGAAATTGTGTTGAATTCCGCCGAGCTGGATATCAAGCACGCTTGCGTCTCAGACAGTGCCGGCAAGAAGATCGAGGCGGAAATCAGCTATGACGAGAAAAGAGAACGCGCCATCTTGAAACTCAAAGAGCCGGTTAATCCTGGCCAGTGCAAGCTGCACCTGGACTTTACCGGCATTTTGAACGATAAGCTGCACGGCTTTTATAGAAGCTCATACAAGAACGAAAACGGAGAAGTGAAACTTCTGGCTTCCACCCAGTTTGAAGCGGCCGATGCCAGACGCGCATTTCCTTGCTGGGACGAACCGGATCTCAAATCCGTTTTCAAAGTGACGCTGACTGTCGACAAGCAACTCACGGCCATCTCCAATTGCGGCATAGAGAAGGAAGAAGCAGCAGCCAACGGCAAGAAATCCATTCTCTTCAAAGAATCGATGAAGATGTCAACTTACTTAGTTGCATTCATTGTAGGTGAGTTCGAAGGCACAAAACCGGTCATGGTCGGTAAAACTCCGATTAGAGTCTGGTCTGTGCCAGGGAAGAATCATCTTGCGAAGTTCGCAGTTGAATCAGCCGTTGCATCACTGGATTATTTCGAGAAGTATTATGGCATCACATATCCAGGCGACAAGCTAGACTTGATCGCTATTCCCGATTTCGCTTCGGGCGCAATGGAGAATCTTGGCGCTGTAACTTTCAGAGAGAACGCCCTGCTCGTAGACGAGAAAGCCGCGTCTCATGCTGAGCTGGAGCGCATCGCAGACGTGGTGGCGCACGAGCTTGCTCACATGTGGTTTGGCTAAACGAAGCGTTTGCAACCTTCATGGAGATGCTCGCCGTCGACGCCTGGAAGCCGGAGTGGAAGCGCTGGGAAACATTCGGAGTCTCACGCGCAGCAGCATTTTCAACCGACGGCTTACGAAGCACTCGCACCATCGAGTTTCCGGTGAGGCATCCGGAAGAGGCCGGCGGCATGTTCGATATCCTTACTTATGAAAAGGGAGCATCCGTACTGCGAATGCTCGAACAATACTTAGGCGCAGAAGAGTTTCGCAAGGGAATCGCACTCTATTTGAAGAAACACCAATACGCCAATGCTGAAACAACAGATCTTTGGGACGCGCTTGAAGAATCCACGAAACAGCCGGTCAGGCAAATGATGGACTCCTGGATTTTCCAGGAAGGACACCCGCTCGTATCAGTAGAGCTGAATAAAGAAGGCACAGGTATCAAGCTGTCACAGATGCGCTTCACCTATCTGAGGCAAGGAGAGCCGAGCAAAACTCTGTTCCATATTCCACTTTTGATTCGCGCCAAGACTGCTGCCGGCACCATCACCAAGAAGCTCATTCTGGACAAGGAATCGACTCAAGTCGACCTGGGCGGGAAGCTCGATTGGGTAGTTGTAAACGAAGGAGGGCACGGCTTCTATCGCGTTCGCTACTCCGAGGATCTCTTGACCCGCCTGACTGCGGATCTATGGCACAATCTGAGCGCAATCGAGCGGTTTAACCTGGTAAGCGACACATGGGCCTCGACCTTAGCCGGGCACGTGACGCTGCCGGAATATCTCAAAATGGTGCAAATGTTCGTCGAAGAGACCGACAAAAACGTTTGGGCAATTTTGATCGGTTCGCTTCATTATATGAATAAAGTGATCGACAGTGCGGATAGACCGGCACTGGAAGCGTTTGCCCGCAGACTGCTCGGCAACCAAAAGGAACGCCTGGGCTGGGCACCGAAATCCGGTGAAGACGAGCTGACTAAGCAGCTGCGCGGAATGGTCCTGAGCGCTGTCGGAACGCTGGGAAATGAGACAGGCACGCAAGCTCAAGCCAAGGAATTGTATGCCCGATACAAAAATGATCGCGCGGCTGCGGATCCCAACGTCGCGCCGGCGCTCGTAGCAATCCTGGCTTACACAGGCGACACCAAGCAGTACGATGATTTCGTCAATGAGTTCAGATCTGCGAAAACTCCGCAGGAAGAGCAGAGATATTTATTCTCGCTGGCGAACTTCCGGCAAATGGACCTTCTGAAACTGACTCTAGACAGGACGGTCAACGGAGAAGTCAGAACGCAGAATGCACCATATTTGGTGCAATCAGTTCTCGCCAACACCGCCGGAAGAGAGCTGGCCTGGGAGTTTCTCAAGAAGAACTGGGACGAAATGGTAAAGCTCTATCCGGAGAACTCGCTGCCCCGCATGTGCGAAGGCGTAACCAATCTGGTTTCCGCTGAGCTCGAGCAGGACGTCAAACGATTCTTCGAAGAACACAAGGTGAGACAAGGCGGCAAGACTGTCGACCAACACTTGGAGAAGCTAAGAGTGGCGGTCTTGTTCAAAGAACGCGAATCGAAACGAGCGGCTGGAGCGCTCGCTTAACAGGACCTTAAGTCCTAATCGATTGCAGGCTAGACACTGCGTTTACTCTGGCAGGGCGGCTCTCGTAGCCGCCCTGCCACCGGTTATCTAGTATGGAATTACACAGACTCGCAGCAGGCGGCTTGCAGAGCTGTCCCCTCCGGATTCATTTCAATCTACGCCACAGCAAACATCCTGGGGGAGCGGGCGTCCCGCCGCATCTAATTATCTGTACATCTATCTCGACGGGCAGGCGGAGCTCCACCGAACCGTACAATTGACACTACCAGTAGTATCGCCTGCCGACAAGGGAAGCCACCAGCTGCAAACGCCGAGCGTGTCATTACTCGTTAAATGTCGCCTTCCAGCGCAAGAATGTCGACACCATATCAGTTCTGAGCGCCTTGAGCTTTCCGGTCCGTCGAAGCACCTGCTCGGCAGCCTCTGTATCTTGGTTTGAGAATGCCCTTGCCCCCTCATCAGATAGTCTCTTGAGCTCTCGATCAAGTGCTGCTATCAACGCATCGAAGCCCGAGTCGAAGATAGTTTCCTGCGGGCTGGCTGCCTGCTGGAGATTAGTCTGCAAAAACTCACTGATCTGAGCGGATTGAGCGCTCGCGTTCGTTTGCTGAGCAGTAACCGACTGAGCTGCCATAGCCGGCTGCGGTGGCGGCGCCAACTGTTGAGCCAGACCAGGATGCGCCGGAAATGAAGGCTGCTGAGCCGGGACTGCCTGCGCAGAAGCCACGGGCTGCGATGCCAGCGCTGGATGCGGCGGTGCTGCCGGTTGCTGAGCCGCACCAAGCGGAGACGCTAAGGCTGGATGCTGGGCTGGAGGAGGTTGTGAAGCTGATCCAGGCTGTGAGGCTAGAGCCGGATGAGACGCCAGGGCGGGGTGAGGAGCAGCAGGCGGCGGTTGCTGTAAAGCAGCTGCCGGCTGTGCGGCAAACTGCGGCGGAGAAGAGGCGGGCGGGGGCGCACTGGGAGGCTGTGACGGCAAAATTGCTCCGGCTCCAATCGGCTGAGGAATTGGCGGCGGCGAATCTCCGAGAATCGCCCAATGACCGCTGGTCGTCTTCGGCTTAGCCTCCGGCTGCAACAGCCCGGGGGCAGGAGACGATACGGAAGTGGCAACCGGCTGCGGCGCCGCCGGCTGTTGAGCCGGCTTACCGGACAGGAACAGAAAGTCTTGCTCCAGATCGACATCGCCGTTTGCGATCCTGCAAAGTGCATCCAGCAACTGGTTTGCCAAATCGGGCATTTCGTCCCAATCGACATTCCGCTCGCCCAGCCGCCAAATAATATGCGAGTCTTGCTCGATTATGCGAATCTGAAGCAAACGGCTGAACTGACCGGGATTAACGGTAAAGCTGATCGCTCTATCGCTAGGCATCACATAGCTTTCCACCAGATCTGACGTAGCCCTGATAAACATGCTCCAGCCTTGCAAGCTCAATCGCCCTTTCAGAACCAGCTTGCCGCCGCTGGCGCTAGATGATTCCGGGCGCTCGATCATCAGCTTCAAGTCGAAGCGCTCGATGTTTCGATTAAACGAGTATTCGCAGGCCGCCAAGCAGTCGAAAAGGTGATCGA
>CAZSNX010000382.1:0-4848 GCA_964607945.1 uncultured Candidatus Obscuribacterales bacterium | reverse complement strand
CCGGATACACGGATATGGGGCGGGGTTCGGCTATCATGCTCGGATTTTCCTTGCCGGACAATTTCAACCTTCCGTATATTGCAACCAATCTCTCCGACTTCTGGAAGCGCTGGCATATCTCACTATCCACTTGGCTGCGAGACTACCTCTACATTCCACTGGGCGGTGGTCGCCGCGGCAGACTGCGCAAACACGTCAATCTGCTGACCACGATGCTGCTCGGCGGATTATGGCATGGGGCGGCCTGGCATTATGTTGCCTGGGGCGGATTTCACGGCTTGGGACTGATTGTTTCGCACGAATACGAGCACTACGCCGGCAAATCCAAATTGCTCACCGCATTTCACAAGACAGTCGCCGGCAAAGCTGCTTCTGTCGCTCTGACCTTTGCAGTCGTGCTGGTGGGTTGGGTGCTGTTTCGAGCGGAAACAGTCGGCGGCGCTGTCGAGATAATGGCAAGACACTTTGTTCCGGCATCGTCAGAGACGGTTGTGCGATTGCTGATCGAGTCACCAGTGGTAGTGGCGCTGCCCATTTACATGATTTATGCGCTGCTGATCAACGAAACCCTGCGCGAAAAACTGCCCTTGCTGCAAAGTCTAAATGAATGGCTCTTCGAAAGAATCACTGTGAAATGGCCGCTCTACGCCGGAGCATTTCTGGCTGCTTTGGGTTTCTGCCCAACCAAGGCCGAACCTTTTATTTACTTCCAGTTCTAGGAAAAGCATGCCGACAGTTGCTGCAGACAGCCGAAAGAAAGCGACAGTTACCGCAGCCGGTAAACGTTTCAACTTGCGCTGGTCCCTGATTCCAGAACTGTTGCTTTCGTCAGTCTTGATTTTTATCGCCCTGGAGCTGATCTTTTTTGCAGCCGGACTAGGCGATCAAGAATTCTTGCAGCCAGACCCATGTACCGGCACGGCGCCGATGCCAGGCAAACACGTCACCTGGCGCCAGGAAGGCTTTTCGCGAACGATTTTCAATTCATTTGGAATGCGCGACAAAGAGCGCTTGATTACCAAGCAGCCAAACGCCTTCAGAATAGCGGTGCTGGGAGATTCGTATGTTGAAGCCCTGCAGGTCGAGCGCAGTAAGTCATTTTGTCAATTAGTCGAAAACCTCTTGAACACAGACTTGCCGAACACTCACGTCGAAGTGCTTAATTTCGGAGTGTCCGCCTACAACCTCGGTCAGATGTATCTAAGGCTTAAACATTTGGCAGTAGATTTCAAGCCGGACTTGGTCATTCTGTCCATGAGAATAGATCAATCGCCTCAGTTGGACCCTAACCCGCACGGTGGAATGCTCTTTGCACGCCCGACATTTGCTGCCGGTCCGGACGGTCTGCTTAAACAAGACAACAGCATCCAGGAAGACTGGCTTAATTCTCCCGATGGAAAGCGCATGCAGCTCATCTCATGGCTGAGAAGATACAGCCGGGTCTGGGGTGTGATCAGCCTGAGCGCTCAACACCTATCCCGGTCCAACAAAGACGATCGCTGGGGCTATCAAGAAAGACCGGTGGAAAGGCAATGGCCGGTTGCTCATGCCCTGATTCAAGCATGCAAAGACATCTGTAATCAGCAAGACTGCCGCTTCATGATCTTGGCGTTGCCAGGTCCAGGAGTGCAACACAACCAGCAACAACTTGACCTGCTTAGCAATTCGGCCGGCACGCTTGCTGTTCCTTTCTTGAATTTAACGCCATCATTCAACGAGGCGAAAAAAAATGGAAAGAATCTTTATTACAGCTGCCACATGAATGAAGACGGGCACAAACTTCTGGCCGGCGAGCTTTCGAAGTTCATTGCGCAGACCCATCTACTGGCGCCGGCACCTTAAAAATCTCACATAGCGCCAAGCATGGAAACCAGCTAATTCTAAGCGCTTAGGATAATAGTACAATCGTCCCGCCAGCTATCTCGCAACAGATAGCTCGTTTGCCACATCGTGGCGTAACGTTTCCCGGGAGGATCTAACATGGCTTCGGACACAAGCGCGAAGAAAATCGTGGTGGTGGGAGGATGCGGAAGAGTCGGACTACCTCTCGGTCTGGTCTTTGCCGGCACCGGAAAAGCGCAAGTCACTCTGCTGGACATCAGCGAAGACAAAGTAGCGCTGGTCAACGGCGGCACCGTGCCATTCATGGAAGATGGCGCTCAAGAGCTGCTCGACAGCGTTGCCGGTAAGTCGCTGAAAGCCACCACCGATACTTCCTGCCTGCAAACGGCCGACTGCGTAATTACAGTGATCGGCACGCCGGTTGACTCTCACCAAAATCCAACCATTTTGCAGTTCGTACAGAGCCTTGATGGCGTGCTGACCTCCATGAAGGAAAACGCCCTGCTCATCTTGCGAAGCACTGTTTATCCCGGTGTCACGAAACTCGTCTACGATCGCGCCAAGACATTGGGCAGACAGGTGCATGTCGCGTTCTGCCCGGAGCGAATCGCGGAAGGCAAGGCGCTCGAAGAGCTTATTTCTCTGCCGCAAATCATCTCGTCCTTCGAACCCAAGGCGCAGGAGCTGGCCTCCGAGATCTTTTCACTGATAGCACCAAAACTGATCGAGCTGTCACCGCTGGAAGCGGAGCTGGCGAAACTTTTCACCAACTGCTGGCGCTACTTGAATTTCGCCATTTCAAACCAGTTTTATCTGATTTCAGAAAACAGCGGGCTTGATTTCTATAAGATTTATGACGCGATGACGGTCGACTATCCCCGCATGCGCAGCTTTGCACGAGCCGGATTTGCAGCTGGTCCGTGCCTGCTGAAAGATACGCTTCAATTATCGACATTTGCCCACAACAACTTCTTCCTCGGCACCTCGGCAATGCTGATTAACGAATCATTGCCCAACTTCATCGTCGATCAGCTGAGCAAGCAAGATCTATCGAACCGCACGGTCGCGGTGCTTGGAATGGGCTTCAAATCTGGATCGGACGATCCACGCGAAAGTCTTTCCTACAAACTGAAAAAACTGTTGGCTGTATACAGCAAACGCGTGCTCTGCACAGATCCGTATGTAGATGACATTACTCTGGTACCGCTGGATTATGCGCTTGCCGAAGCGGATATCGTAGTCTTGGGTGTGCCGCATCCCGATTACAAAGACCTGAAATTCTCGGACGACAAGGTAGTTGTAGACATCTGGGGAATGTGGCGCTCCAACGCGCAGCCGAAAGCGGCAGACGCCCAAAGCAGCGCGCCAATTAGAACACTTGTGAGCCAGAACCTGAAAGCATGAAAACACTTGTTACCGGTGCCGCCGGATTTATCAACGGATATCTGATTGAAGAATTACTCAACCACGGTCATCAAGTGATCGGGATTGATAATTTCAGCAAGTATGGTCGAGTCGAAAAGTCCTATGACAACCATCCGAATTACAAGCTGATCGAGGCCGACGCTAAAGATGTCGAACTTCTCAAAGATTGGTTGCAGGGCTGTGATCATTTCGTCGTGTCGGCAGCAATGATCGGCGGAATCAGCTATTTCCATGAGCTGGCCTATGATCTCCTGGCTGAGAATGAGCGAATAACTGCTGCCGCCTTTGACGCAGCCATTCACGCATTCAAGAAAGGCGATTTGAAAAAGGTTACTGCCATTTCGTCGAGCATGGTTTTCGAAAGCACAACTGAATTCCCCACCCCCGAAGATGCGATCAAGCGCTCACCGCCTCCGCAATCGACTTATGGCTTTCAGAAGCTGGCCGTTGAGTATTTCGCACAGGGAGCCTGGGAACAATACAAGCTCCCGTACACGATTGTCAGACCTTTTAACTGCGTAGGCGTCGGAGAAAAGCGAGCCCTTAAGGGCAGTCAGGTTACCAGCGGCAATATCAAGTTGGCAATGACGCACGTCGTTCCCGATCTCGTTCAGAAAGTGCTGAAGGGGCAAGATCCGCTGCATATCTTGGGTGAGGGCAATCAAGTTCGTCATTACACTTATGGCGGCGATCTCGCTCAGGGAATTCGCATCTGCATGGAGCATCCCGCTGCAACCAATCAAGACTTCAATATTTCTACCAGCACACCAACCACAGTGCTCGAACTAGCCGAAGTGATCTGGAAGAAATGCCATAACGATGGCAAACCTTTCAACTATGTCAGCGACCCAGCCTTCAAGTATGACGTTCAAATGAGAACTCCAGACACAAGCAAGGCTAAGAGAATTCTCGGCTATGAAGCAAAGACTACGCTGTCTGAACTGCTGGACGAAGTCATACCATGGATCAAAGATCAAATTGCAGCCGGTGAGATGTAAACGATGCCGGATGACGGACAGCGGGAGCAGGCGCCTCTGACCACCCTTGGAGCAGAAAGCCCCAAAGGTTCGCAAGCCGTTGATGAGCTTTCCATAGTCATTCCGGTTTTCAACGAAGGGAAGAACTTTCCACACCTCTGGTCGGAAGTCACCGCCCATATCAAGTCGCCGTTTCATGCTTATCTCGTCTACGATTTCGACGAAGACGACACCGTGCCGGCTGCCCAGAAAGTGATCGCGCAGGGAGACCCGCGGCTGAGTCTGGTCAAAAACAATATCGGACGCGGAGTTGTCGGTGCAATACGCACTGGCTTCAATCAAATTTCGACCGGTCCTTGCATCGTCGTGATGGCGGATCTTTCTGACGATCTCAAACAAGTCGATCAAATGGTCGCGCTCTATCGCAAGGGCAATCACATCATTGCCGGCAGCCGTTATATGCCTGGTGGAAAAATCGAGGGATCGGCTTTTCTCAAGCAGTTGATGTCTCGAATGGCTGGATTGACACTTTTCTGGTTGCGCGGAATACCGACGCACGACGCCACCAATGCATTCAAGCTCTACGACGTCGAGTTGCTCAAGA
>CAZSNX010000381.1:0-4856 GCA_964607945.1 uncultured Candidatus Obscuribacterales bacterium | reverse complement strand
TCCCCGTGAGCGCGAGTTTGAGAGACAGATAAAGTCAAGTCGCTGAATTGCTTGATGTTGAATTGGCCTGTAATAGGTTGAGAAACGGCGGTGCAATCCTTTGCATCGATGTAACAAATGCTCGCTATCTTGTCGGAGGATAGGGAAGGCTATCGCCTTTGCACTTGCAAGGGTTAGTAGGTGACATGTTTAGTAGCATCGATTGAGGCTCGTAAAAATGAATCAAAACCTGGAAGATGGTGCTTGGGCTGGTAATTTTCGCCATGCTGTCTCCGATCGATCTCTTGCCGAGAAAGCGGAGCCTGACAGTAGTCCATTCGATCCTCTTCAATTACTCAAGAGCGGGCGAGACCTGAGCGGTGGTGCCGGTGAAAACAGGAATCGGATAGCGAGCGCCGACTCTACGCTAGAGATCCCTCAATTGGTTAAGGTTGAGCCAAATGCAATCAAGCAAGTAACAGACAAAGTCATCAGCACAATAAAAGATTCAACCGATCCGACAAGCGAAGTAAAGGCGGCTCTGGAGCGGCTCAAGGACATTAATGACGCTTCCGTTACTCGCCATAACGGCAGCACCCATGTGGAGATCAACCTGGCGCGTCCCCAAACAATGTCCCCACCAAACTTGCAAGTGCGAGGATTTACTCCGGTGGCAAGTCACTTGGGATGCCGTCTCGGTTTCGACATCACTCCGTCTGCAACGGGAGTACTTATTCATAACATGCAAGGATTTTCGAGCTCCGTGCGAGGCCCGCTTGGACGCATACGACATAGCGAAACCAACAGCATGTTCTTGGGGAAAGACACGAGCGGGCGCCCCTACTTAATGGCTGAATCCGAGTTGCATATGAGACGACGGGTCCACTCAAGCAGCAGCATGATAAGGGAAGAAAATCTGCCAGCTGACAGCCCGATGCGCAGCTTACTAATGCATCCGGAAGCGCTGGATAATCTAAGTAGTGCTTTCAGGCTTTTCCAAAGTAAAGACGAGCTGATTGTGCTCGGTCTGAAAAGAGATGGCGACAAATTGAATGTCAAAGCCGAGGCCAAAGACAGTAAGCATGTGGGTGATCTAAATTTCCCAATCAAAAATATGAGGGCCGTTCTTAAATCGATGGACATAGAAAAGGTGTTATCGGCAGAGATATCTCAGGATAAGACCTCAGTCAAGTTGGCTAACATACAGGGTTTGAAAGTAAATTTGGAGATGGGACCGCTGAAACTTTCCATTGCGCCAACCAAGCTAGAACTGGAGAAAGACAAAATCAAATTAGCGCTGAAGAATCCAAAGGACGGCAATGTGATACCGCTGGAGATTCCCATCGAACGCCTGAGAGAGGCCGGGAAGAAATGAGCAAGTTGCCAACGGGTTGATCGATGAGTGGCACATCTCAAGAGGCAAATTCGCTAGTCGGCAGTTCTTGGCTTGATTCAAGCAAGTGGCTCTTTTGACTCTTTCGCCAAGCTTTCATATCATGAATTAACTCTTAGCAACCCGTGGTGGGCGTTTTCCGTTAGTATATGTGTTGTTCTGTTTGAGCTTGGCAGTTGGACAGATTGCCGCACAGAGTAGGAATGAAGCGTTCATGCTGAGCGCATGGCAGAAATGGTAAGCAAAGCTTTGATGTCTAGAAAAAATCTGATTGTTCTAGTTTTGATTTGCGCGATTGTGCTGATACCAGCTGTCTGTGCGCAAGTAGAGATGCTAGTAATTCAATTGGGATTTACTGCGCTCCGAATGGGGGCAACTCTTGTCACCCAGATGAAAAATCGCGAGGGCATAAATTACGACTCCATTAACCGCAAGAATAAGCATACGGACCCGATCCATGAGGCCTGGGGATACAGTAAGCCCACTAAGAGCGCTGAACATGCCGAAAAAGAGGTGAGCAAGGCACACGACGATTCTGCCAAGGATGTTGAGGCGACTGCGAAAAGTGGTGAGGATACTGCAGTTAAATCAGTGCATGGTTCCATCGTTGATTCGACGAAGGAAGAAACAGCTAAAGAAGTAGCACCGGAAGAAGTAGCAGCCAGGGAAAAAGTTGCCAAAGAAGAAGTAGTCAGAGAAGTAGCAGCCAAGAAAGTGGCAATCAGGAAAGTAGCAGCCAAGGAAGTTCAGAGGGAAGTTCAGTCCGAGAAAAGTGCAGCTTCGACCAGCAATGCCGGAGCAAAGCAGAAGGATGCTTCCAGCGCACCGTCACCGTATTTGATGATGAACGTGTCGGACTAATCCGTCGACTTGCGCGAAGGTTTTGACAAGCTGAAGTCTAGCAGAGTGACTTTGCGCCGTCGTGACTCGGGCTAACTACTGGCTTGGAGGCAGCGGTCGGGAGCACAGGCGGACTGCGTCTTACGCTCATCCCTTACAAAGAGTCCGCACCGGCGCATCTTATAAGCCTGATAAACAGTAGCTCCTATTACATACGGCGCCTGGCGAATGTGCTGAAAACCTAGAATGATACCCTCTTTGTGCTTTGGCAGAGTACAATTTACTGGCGTTCAGGACAGTTGAGAGGGAAGTGGATTGGAGATTGCAAAGTCCGGTGCGCAGTTAGAGCCTCGGTATGCTGGATTCTGGAGAAGATTTGCAGCAGCTTTGATTGACGGGATGTTAGTAGTCCTGGTGTATGAGGCTATGCTGTTGTTAGCCATCAATCTCTGGGTGCCCAAAGCGGCCTTGCCTGCGGACGATTTTGCAATCACTGAGGTTAAGATTGCTGTGTTTATGGTAGGAACTGTAGACAGTATCTTTCTCCTAGCAATTCCACTGGTTCTTTTCTTCGGACCTAACGGTGTTTTCAATGGAATGAATGCGGATGATTGGGCAAGTCTACCTCGAAATCTTTTATGGTACCTAGTACCGCTGAGTGTAAATTGGCTTTACCGCGCCATTATGGAAAGCTCAAGCAGACAAGCCACCATTGGAAAGCAGCTGCTGAAAATCCGTGTAGCTGATTTAGCCGGCACCCGAATCTCTTTCTGGCGAGCAACGGCCAGGCACTTTAGCAAGATGATATCTTCATCAATCTTGCCGATCGGCTTTCTAATGGCGGCCTGGACCAAGAAGAAACAGGCGCTGCACGATAAAATAGCTGGCTGTCTCGTGATACGGTCTGCCTAGGCTAGTTAACTGTTTGTCGGAAACACTTGCTACTCTCCTTAAGAAGACTAAACACCGATTTTTGATTACTTATGACGACTGCTCAGAGATCCGCGAGCTTTATGATTGGGCTCAAGTCACTGGGTGGCGGTTGCAGTACGGCATGAACAATTGCAACACCGAGAATCTGAGCAAAGTTGGCTCTGAGCTCTTCATAAGCAACTATTGACGCTGCTAATTGCAAACGGCACTGACGAAGTAAGATGGTGGGCGAAATCAAAGCCTATCGTTGCTTATTTCGCGTCGGCGGAGCGGTTGGTATTGAAGTCGATTACAAAGAACTGTTCTGCAATCGGCAGCAGTGAGTCTTTACAATCCTAACAATCTCCAAATACGACGTTAACTAGCGTTTGTTTAGATTAGAGGGTAGACCTCAACTTCTAGACAGGACCAGATAATCATGAAACGTACGCATGCAGTTACCGTGAGTATGGTACTCGGATTGTTTCTTGGATTCCCAGCATTAGCCAATGAGCCTGGTAGTCCGCCGTCACGCACAGAAAAGTGCTCCGTAGAAATTAAGAACCCACTTACTGATGCTCAGAAATCGAAAATGGGAAAAATCACCGATCAGTTCGATTTAGAAACGGCGAGTTTAAAAGCCCAGCTGAGAGTAGCTCATCGGCAATTATTCGAATTACTGGGCAACAATGAAATTGACCACAGTGTTGCACAGAGCCTAGAAACCAAAATTGATAGCCTTCGCTCAGAGATTGGAAAGAGCCGCCTAAAAATGATGTTGGCGATGCACGATGTACTTACGCCAGAACAGCGCGCTGAGATGAAGTCACACATGCCACCACCACCTGCTCCTATGCTTGAAATGATGCCTCCGCTTGGTGTACCTGGACGGTTTGTTCATAGTGGACCATTTCCCCCGATGCTATCGCCCTGTTCGCCCATGCCAATTGGACTTCCGGGTATGCCGCCCCCACCCTTTCAACAGTGGGATGATTGATGAGAAGTGCTGGCAGATGCCCTTAACGAAGTAAACAAATAGCGCCAGTTTCGCGCATGTTAGTGGCTTCCCGCCTAATTCTCCAGCGGTGTACTAGCCGGCTATAAGCGGCTAGAATAGCGTTGCTCCTGTTATAGATGGCGGCGATCGGCCAAGGGACTATGAACGTCTTTCAATCTGCTCTTTCCTTAGTTATCTACAAGAATGGCAATGTACAAGAGCAGGACATTGATGACCTGCTGGCCCGTTATCGGCTAAAAAAGGGCATAACTATTGAGAAAGAGGTTTATTGTCATGCCGTAGAGTCTGCAACGCAATACTTCAACAAAAATAAGCAATGCTTATTTGTATGCACAGCAGCTCCGTGCTTGAAGCGGTCTTACTTACATGCCTCTGACGAAACTATGAAAAGATTGAGCCAAGAACTTGGTTGCGAGGTAGCTGTTACTGGATGCCATTACCAGTGTGACAATGGCCCGGCATTGACGTTGAAAATCAACAACAGCAGTTGGTCGTTTCTAGACATCTCCACTGAGGAAAAATGGCAGGAGGCCAGTCGATCGATTCAAGGACTGCTCACGGCTGCATCGAACAATGGTTTTGAACGCGAAGACAGCTGAAATAATTCGAGTCTGTTTACTTGCAGTCGTATTGCTACTTTGTTGCTCTGCGTCTTGGGCAAGTGGAGGCTGTCGAAAAGACTCTCTGAATGAGTAATAGTCTCGAATTCTCCAC
>CAZSNX010000380.1:0-4858 GCA_964607945.1 uncultured Candidatus Obscuribacterales bacterium | reverse complement strand
CGAGTCTTTTTCGCCAAGCATCCGGAATCATGTCTCTGGATAGGCGAGATACAAGGTCGTGTTGCGCGTGCTCTAAAGGCAGAAAAACCTGAGAACATCAAACTTGGCGGCGTTCAAAATGAGCAGTCTCTGTCCACTGATGAAAGAAAGCTTCTGGAAAGCCTGAGAAAGCCCAGATCAATCTATGTTCCAAAGACCTACTTGAACATCGTCTCCGAAATTGTCTCTCAATTCACCGACATCCTGGACTATCGCATTTTAACTCCGGTCGACGAAGGTTGCGCCGGCAACGCGAAAGCACAGATCGACTGGGCTGATGATGAGCCATTCTCTTATCTCAAACTGCCTGCCGGTTTGTACACATCCTGGAAAGAAGACGTTGGCAGCGCAGTTGAATCGATTCGCTCGAAGGGAAAGCGCTTCATTCAAGCGCAGATTCCAGCCAATCATCCAAGTGCGATTCAATACACCGAGTACCTGCAAAAGCTCGGATTCGCTCTTCTGGGCTTTCTACCGTTGTACAACTTCAATTCAGCCTCGCAAGGCGAGCCCACCTTCGAGGACCTGTTAGTGCTCCAATGGCTGGCACCAGATATAGTGGCAAGCAATCCACTGCCGGGCGAGACCGATTCGGTCGTTAAACTATACGGTTATCCGGCAAACTTGAGCGGAAAGCTGCTCAAGGTGATCAGGCGTGAACTGGCAAGCAGCAATATTTAGTCGACATAGAACCAAAGCAATGATGATACAAAGCACCCTAAATCAGCAAAGATTGAACAAAGGCTCTTACACAGTGCTGAGAGCTCTCAAAGAGATCGGCAAGTTGAGCAGCGCTCAAGATATTCATCTCTGGTTCAGACTGAATGAGACCGCTGACGCACCGGCCTTAACCACTATCTATCGCGCGCTCGATTCGCTGCTAAAGATGAATCTGCTGCAAGCCGTAGATATCGGCGACGGCGAAAGACGCTACGAAATAATCGAGCCGGGCCAGCACCATCACCATCTAATCTGCACCAATTGCCTTGAAAGTGTCCATCTGGATCAATGCTTCCTGGAGACCTTCGCTTCCAAAGTCGAGCAGCGCCACGGCTTTGTCGTGCGCTCGCACGTATTGGAAATCTTCGGAATCTGCAGCAAATGTGCTTCCAAAGGCGCCGCTAGATAAACTGCTTAGTGTGCAAAGCAGTCACAGGCACACCAGTGCAGATAACTTGCTCAAACACTACGCGTTGGTATAGTATCTTGTTTTTTTTGAGAAGCGGAGGGAAGCTGGTTCTCATGCAACCAGCCTCCCTCCGGCATGTCTCAACAGCACTGGATGCCGGCGCCCGCTTCATTGCAGTCAGCCTGATGCGGCGCTATCTGTCAGCTGGAACTTTTCCTTCATTGGCCAGCCCGTAACGAGCAACCAGCCCTTGCGGAAACCCTTGATTCATCACCCAAGCTTGCGTGAGGAGATCAAAGTGCCACCATTCAAACGGGTAGTTGACGAACCCGGCACTCGTCATGGCAGCGTACAAAAGCCGCCTGTTTCGCCGCGCTTCGCGATCGCTCTTGGACACCTCCGGATTGTCTGTCTCGAAGAACCTGGTGGAACTTACTTCGCTTGGATCGAGGTAGATACCGCCCATATAGAGCGGCTTACCCGTGATCAGTTCGCAGAGAGTGACATCGAGGGCACCACCAGTGGCATGAGTCGGCCAAGTGCCCGAATCCTGCGGATTGAAACGAGCCGGGTTGGAGCAGTACCGAAGCGCGTACCGCGTACATTCCGCGCTGGTCGGATTGGAAAGAATCCGTTCGGCCTCCTCCATGAACCATCGCCACAACTCCTGTTGCACCGGCACCGAACGATAGCCATCGAGGACCAGCAGCTCGACTCCGTATTCCGCCAGAATACGATTGACCTGCTGAAGTCTTTTGGCCACGCCTAAGCGCGCGTACACAACACTGACCGCGTTGCGAAACGGTTTGCCCAGTGGTGCGTTGAGCCCGTCCGTGCGAGCGAAGAAGCTTTCGGTAGAAATGCCGAAGTTGAGCAGATCAACCAGCGGCTCGTTGAATTCCGCCGAAGCGCTGTCGACGGCGACGTTCTGGTACTCATCGGTGTCGTTCGACGAAAGGCTGGCAGGAATAGCCGTTTCCCGCAGATCTTCTCCGGTAGTAATCGGTTCTTGTTTGTTCATCTGTCACTCCTAACTACAAAATTGCTCTCCGCGGACGGAAAGCTGCATTCATGCAATTGACAGCGATCTGTTCATCGCTCGACGCTTGGTTCCACGACTCAAAACTGCCGGTCAAAACTGACTCAGCCGACACGGTCAAGACAGGAAGCCACCACCAGCGGTCGTTACCGTCGTGCTAGTTGGCTGAGAAAGCGGCTGTCTTGTCTGTTTTGGAAGCGGCAGTATCCGAATCAATTGGGTCTGTACGATAGTTCTACTTACCCTAGAAGCAAGCAGCATTCAGGGACAATCTCGTTTCACTAAAAAGACACAAAATCTCAATAAGCTTTACAGATTCGGGAGCCTGACCTCATTTTTTTGGGGTATGGCGCTAGCTGCACCATCACGATCTCGCATTGTTTGAAAGGCGAAAACGATTTCCATTTCATTTCTATCGATCCGCCTTGAATAAGTCGCAAGCTGCGCGAGGTTCTCCGTTCTTAAACTGCAAACTGAAATGGTAACGGTTCTTGATACCTTCAAGTTTCTTAGCTTCCTATAACCATCCCTGCGCCAATTCCGAAGCCGGCTTGTTAAGTGGCGCTGATTTCGATTGACACGTGATTGAGACATGGGTAATTAAATACCTGGAGCAGGACAAAGGTCCTGAAGAGGAGGAACGAATGAACTGTCAGACACATGGATCTCACGATCACAAGCACGGAAGCGGTTGCGGACACCAGGCAATCCAACATGATGGTCACACCGACTACTTGCATGAAGGTCACTTGCACCACGTGCACGACGGTCATGTCGACGAGCACCGCCTTGACGATTCCGACGCTAATAAGAGCGCCTGCACTCCCGAGCACGCCTGCGAAAGCCATGAGTCCTCGCACCAGCATGGACCGAGTTGCGGACACGATGCTGTTCCGCATGGAGACCACATCGATTACCTGGTATCAGGTCATCTGCACAAGCCATGCGGAGATCACTGCGACCATCACGGTCAGGTCTCCGTCTCCTAGTCGAAGCTTCGCTTAGAATTTGGACGTCTTCGCTAACGCGCTCATCGATTTGAGCGCGTTAGCGTGTTGTTATAGCAACTGCAGCCGAACGCTTTGACAAAGCCTGATTTACCAGTCCGCAAAATCGATCGACTTCTTCCTCGGAATTGTAGTAATGCACTGATGCTCGGATAGCCTCACTGATCGAGCGCGACTCCAGTCCAAGTCGATTCGAATCCGCGCGCGACAGGTGAACGTTGACTCGCTGCTCCAGCAGGCGATTCTTCAGCTCCGCCAGATCGTAATCCTTAGCAGCAAAGGTTACGATGCCGCAGCGCTCTGCTCCTTGATCCACTACTGTCACGCCTTTCAGCTCCGACAAACCGTTCCTGAGCCGCTCAGCCAGTGGAAATACTCTGGTACGTATCGCTTCAATTCCCCAACTCAGGGCATATCTAATCGCTACCGCCAGACCGATTTTGCTTGAGTAATTGGTTTCCCAATTCTCGAAGCGCCTGGCGTCCGGCCGCACCTGGTAACTGTCTTTGGCTGTCCAATCGGCCGCATGAATGTCGAGAAATGCCGGCTCCAGCATCTCCAGCCTTTCTTTGCGGACATAGAGAAAACCAGTGCCACGTGGGCCGCGCAAGTACTTTCGTCCGGTAGACGAGAGAAAGTCGCAGCCTATCGCCTCAACATCCACCGGCAGCTGCCCGACCGACTGGCAGGCATCGAGCAGATACGGAATCCGCGCCTTGCGAGCCACCTCGCCAATCTCGGCAGCGGGATTGACTAAACCTCCGGCAGATGGAACGTGTGTAATCGAGATCAGTTTGACCTTATCGTCAATCATGGATTCTAAGTCCTTGACTGATACCTGACCGTTCTCATCATCTGGAATTATCTCGATTGAGATGCCTTTTCTCTGTTTCAACTGCAGATAAGCTATGTAATTGCTGCAGTACTCCGATCCGGATGTGAGAACTCGATCTCCTGGCTTAAAAGGCAGTGAATAAAAGACCATATCCCAGGCTCTCGTAGCATTCTCGACAACAGCTATTTCATTAAGGCGGCAATTGAGAAGTTCCGCGCCGGCCTGATAGACATCTTCAATTTCGGCATGCTTTAGATTGGCAGCTTCATAGCCACCGATCTTTGCTTCGAGCTGAAGATGAGACACAACTGCATCCAAGACGGACTGCGGCATGAGCGCGGCTCCGGCATTGTTGAAGTGCAGAGTTTCCTCCGCGCCTGGAGTTTCTCTTCTAGCCTTGGCAAGATCAAAAATCATCTCTCCACTCCACGTTGAAAAACATCTGTGATTGAAAGAATCGAAGCACAGAATAAGACAATCCAGTCTCTGACTGCTTTAGCCAGCGATCATAATCAATTTCAACAATCAATTCCTGTTGAGATCTGATCTGCATCCCAAGCGAAGTCGCGCTGACTACACAGAGCTTTTCGCCCGCTGCCGACCGACACACTTTCACCCAAGAGCCGCAACCATGTCACCGGTGAGTCACTGGCGGCAGATACACTGCCTGCGTCACGCAAAATTTGTGCGTTTGAAAATCCGCCCGCTCAATCTTACGAGCATCGGTGAAAACAATGAGCAAAGATCTCTCCCTTCCCCTTAATCCGGCAATTTCGGCTCCCCTTCATTTTCAGCTTACGCGCGAACTC
>CAZSNX010000379.1:0-4859 GCA_964607945.1 uncultured Candidatus Obscuribacterales bacterium | reverse complement strand
GCTGCATAGTTAGGAGCATTTGAAATCCGTCTGTGGTGACGAATGTGGATTCGGCAAGATGAGAGCTTCGAAAATCAAATTGAGCAGCAGACATACTTACTATCGAACAGCCCGTATTGAAGTCACCTAAGCAAGATTATTGTGCCTGTTAGCAGGGCAGCATTTCGGGGATTTCTCTGCGAATTGCCACAGAACCGGTGCTGCCAAACCATTCATGACAGCATGCGGCTCGCAAATCCCGAGGAGTTCCAAATTAATGTCAGTTGACTGGAGCTACGAACAGAAGATTGAGTCTCCGCCACATAGCACGGGGCAGAATTTAGCAGCTCCAGACGGCAGCAAGCAGTCGCAAGACGAGTTGCTAAGGAGTAAGAACGAGCATTATAAACGGCTCGATGAGATGCTGAAAAAGCGCGGCGATCTTAATGATTTTGAAATTAGCGGAATGCACAAGCGCGAGCAAGGGAGCACTAATGTACGCAAAGATCTGGCACCGGCCCTTCCGGACAATTCTGTTGTACCTGTCCTTAAGCCTGACGACCCGCGCAGCTTGCAAGAGCATCTTAGCGAAGCCATAGTCTCAAACCGCTACGCGCGAAAATTCGAGCGGGACAAAGAGGGAAGAATCAGGTCGATTGAGGAGAATGGTCGCCAGGTCTGGCACTCAGACGACGGAAGGACGTTTCGCAATGTGCTTAACAGCGAAACTATAACAGGACAGTTAGCGATCGGCAAAGACGGCTCGTACAGATTCATCCTGCCTGAAGGAAGAGAAATACTGCACAATCCAGACTATAGCCTGGTTTTCTCCGACCGCAACGGCACAATCACGATAGGCGATGATGGGCGCCAGATACTACGCAACCAACGCGGAGCACTGCTCGCCACCAGCGATGGTGCCGGACGTCTCACCCGCTATGAGCCTTTAGACAGAAATCCCAACGAGCAGCCCACTCGAATAGTTCTGCAAAATGGGAAGACTTGGGAAAAGGTCGATGACAATCTCTGGAAGGATCCTAAAACCGGTGAGCTGTTGAATGGCTCTTGGACGCTCGCTGCCAATGGCGATTTATCTCTCAAATCGGCTACTGGCAAAGATTCAGTGACTTTCAAATTTGACGGCTCCACCGTCTCTGTCAACGAGAAGGGACTGGTAAGCCAAATTCAGAACAAGGATGGCAAAGCAACGCATTATTTTTACAATGAGCAAGATAAGCTCCGCGCGATGCAGTTACCAAACGGAACTCGCTGGACAAACACCAGCGGCAAAACTTGGGTAAAAGAGGGAAGCACGGAGACATGGATAGGCACTCGCTCGATCGATTGCAATGGCGTGCTACATCTGGAAAGCGGTGGAGTGACGATAAGCCGTGGAACTGATGGGTGGGAAAGACGTGTATCAGATAAAGGCACAGTTACTCTCGAGCGTGACAATGGCAACGGCTCGCATGTAGTTAAGAACGAGCTCGGTCAAATAATAGAGATACGCGATGCAATCGGCAATTCACGGACATTCGAGTATGGCAATCACGGTCAAATTGTAAGAATCACCAATCCAAACGGCAGCGCCTGGTCCTCCCAAGACGGCAGCAACTGGACCAGGGACGGCAGCAGACCGCCGGAGACACGAGAAGGCCAGGCACAGTTGTCTGATGACGGGACATGCCGCTCGGTCGGACTTGGTTTGGAGGGTTATGAGACAGTTTTGCGGGGGGACGGATCAAAACTGAAAGTGGAAGCTGGCAATATTGTTTCCATGACCACGGCGAGAGGGGAGACCTACCACTACCAGTACGGCACGGACGGCAAACTGAACTCGGTGCAATGGCCGGATCGCAACGGCAATATCTGGCGCACGGAAGACGGCAAGCTCTGGCGACAGTTCGACAAGGACGGCAAGTTTCTCAACAGGGAAAAGACAGGCGAGGCGTCGGTGAATCCAGACGGCAGCCTCAAGCAATCTCAGCTGGAGGGGGACATAGTTGCAGTCAGAATTTTCAAGACTGATGGCACCATATATGACACCTTTAACGACTGGACACAGCGCGGGCAAAAGGACGGTTCCACAGTATTTACAGATCGTCATGACAGAGTAGTGCGCCTAATCGATAAGAATGGCCGGAACACTGAATACGGATATGACGACAGCGGGCGCCTCAATCGCATAAACAGACCGGATGGCACCGAGTACACAAGCACAAATGGCTACAGCTGGGTCGGCAGCAAGCTGGCAGGAAACACATATACCGAGAGCAAGTTCGAAGCCCGCATAGAAATAATGCAGGATGGCACAGAAAAGCAACATTTGAGCAACGGCAACGATCTCTTCCTGCATACGAACGGCGCTGCAACCGTACACGAACGTGGTCTTGTCACGGTCTACGACAATCATGATGTCGAAAAAGCAAAGATAACAGAAACTATCGATCGTGACGGAAATCATAAGCTCTATAAGTACGGCTCGGTTACCAGAAACGTTGGCGGCAAGACCATAACAGTTCCCGACCAGCTCACAGCATTCCAGGATAGAAATGGCAAGTGGATGCTAAGCACGGACGGTTTCAACTGGCAGAGCAACGACAGAGAGACGACCTGGAAAGGAGTGGCGATTCTGCACAGCGACGGCTCTCTGCAAAGGATTGGAGAGCGCGGTTACGATACTACCGAAAGGACAGACGGCACCTTTTTAGAGAAACAGAGGACAGACCTTCAAGCCGCGGCCAAATCGATGGTCGATATTCTTTCCTGGAGCGTAACTACCAGTTACCACGAACGATCCGAAAAGGTCGAGCAAGCGCTTTCAGGCAGATCCGCCGCCGAAGTGCAGATCATCAAACGACTATTCGAGCAGCAATGGAATAAGGATGGCGGCACGGACGACTTCGAGTCCATACTGAGAGACCGCCTGAGCGGGCATCAAATTGAAAAGGGTCTCGCCCATCTCGAACGGCGCGATGACGCAAATTTCAGCGAGGTGAAAGCAGATGACGCAGGCAGAATTCACACCGCGCTGGAGGAGCTCGGGCAAAGCTGGCGCGGACGCTGGGCGTCCAATATAACTGAAGATCTGCGCTCGACTCTGAGCAAGTTGAACGCCGAGCAGATTCGTCAATTGAAAGACGAGTACCAAAGACGCTTCAATGAGGATCTGGGCCATGCTCTTTTGACTCATCCCAAAGTCAAAGACGATCGGTTCACGAGCGAGTCTTTCAGAATCTATTTGCTCGGCAATGATCAACGTTGCGAATTGAGCATGCTGCGGCTGATTCGCCTTGCCTACCAGGAAGGAAATATCGATCGCTTTGAGGAAGCGACAAGAAACGCCTCGCAAAAGGCACGAGAACAGTACATCGAAGAAAACGGCGGGTTGAAATTAACGATAAGTCGCCTGCAAGACAAATTCGGCGGCATCTTCAGCGACAGAGATTTCTTCCATGCCAGAGACACCATTCGATACGGTCGCATCACCGAAGCGACTACTATCCAAGACGCGACCGGCACGTTCAGCAATGACGAAAAGACCATCGACAAAGTGCTCAGAGAGATGCCGGAAGAGAGACGAGCAATGTTCTTCCGTGGCGAGTATCTGAGCAGGCATCCTGACGAAATCAAGAACAAAAAAGATCAGGAGGCGCGCGATCTTTACCGCAATCTTTCCCAGTCATTCCGTGAGGCATACTCCTGGGCCGCCGATCTTCGCATCGCTCAACTGCGCGATCAGGTAAGAGTCGAAGGCGGTGGACTTATCAAGGAACTTGGGCAGCACGGTGGCGCTATCTATGCCAGCAATGTGAAGGATATCGTCAACTCCGTTCAAAACTTGAGTAAGAAACAATGGGATGCTCTGATTGGAGATCCTGACTACAGAAAAAGGATGGAGCAAGAGCTAAGACAGTTTCTCGGTGACACCAAAGTAGCAGCAGTGCTGGAAGTGATTGATCGCAAGCTCACGTTCAAGTCTCAACTGGAGCTTGCAACGAAAGAACAGCTGATTGCCCTCCATCATTTCAGCAAGATGCCGCCCGCCGACCTGGAAAGATTCATCCAGGGACGGGAAGCGAGCAGGCTAATCGATCAACACGCCAGAAACAGCCAGAACAAAGTAGATCCATTCAAACGGCACGAGCTGGAGAAAGAGCTGGCCCAAAAGGCATTGCACGGCGATCGGGAAGCCAACGACAAGATGCGTGCTCTGGAGTTTTACCGAGACGAGGTCTACAAGGCTCAGAAGTCTGGAGCCAGGCGCGACGTTCAAAAATCGCTCGACGATACGAAGGGAGACCCCAAGCTCGCAATCGAAGCAATACTCAAGATGACTCCGGAGGAGCGGGACAAGTACCGCCACAATACCGGCGGCTTCCGAACCGAACTCGAAACCAAAGTGGAAGTCGTGTTGCGAAAGGGGACGCAGTCCTACGAAACGGCGTTGAGCTTGCTCAAGCAGGTCGAGACTAGCAAAACCAACGAGCCGCCCAAGATGGAAATCATCGACAAGCTTCGTATGATGACTTACGACGCAGGCAGAAAGCGGGGCGATGTAGTACGGGAGATCGACCTGGCTCTCAAAGAGAACCCGGAGCTACGTAAACGCCTGCAATCGGACGAACGATTCGCTCGAGAGTTTGAGAGCGCAACCAAGAAAGCATTTCGCGATGATCTACATCCAAGATTGTCTTACTACGACCAGTTTGTTAAACCAATCTTGAAAGACGAGTCCTATTTGCCGGCCGACCTGCTGATCAGATTGCACAGGCCGCAAGGCTCGCTCGATCGGCAAGGGCTTACCAGTCATCTTCTGGCAATGTCGCCGGAGACACTGCACAAGTTAAACAGCAATAGCAAAGAGCGCGACAGGCTAA
>CAZSNX010000378.1:3277-4875 GCA_964607945.1 uncultured Candidatus Obscuribacterales bacterium | reverse complement strand
GATGGGAGTTGCGTACGCCGGACTCGAGCAATGGTGGTATCTCGACAAACAGCGCAGCAAACCGGATGACAACCTCGACAGCCTGTACGGCATCGTCAGATACAAGTATCGCATGGTGCATATCTCGGTGTTTTTGCAAGGATTGGGTTTGGTCTTGTTGATGATCTTTGTGCTGATCGAATTCAAGTAAGACGAACTCTCGACCACTGGTTATGTTATGCAAGGTAAGCAAGTCGAATTCAGAGAGTACGAATACAAGATATTAGCGGCCGGTGCTGCGCTGTACTTCAGCGACGATGATGCGCAAGTGGATGCCGACGCGCTCTGGAAAGACATCTTGCCGCAGCAAATGCTGGTCGCAGGCGATGGCGTTTTTTCGGTTAGAGCCGAACTCGATTGTTATGTGAAGGTATTGGTCGCGGTGCGCGAGACAGAGTTGGAGTTGGCGGAAGCCGAGTTCACTTTGCTGGGTGGTTGTCTGCTCGATGTCCCGTCCGGGCGAATAGTGATAGCCGGCAGTGCCGAGCTTTTCCCTGATGCGGCGCGTATTCCGGTCAGTCCGGCGCTTTATCGGGTGGCGGTCTACGCCGGTTCGCTCGATACTATATATGGTGGCTTACGCAAGTCGCAAAATTGCCTCAGAGTGGTTTTGTCGCTTGGTTAAGAGCATTTGAGTTCCGTCCACATCCTGTCAAAGGTGAAAATAGCCGAGCCGATCTCCGCGAGCTCCTCGCAGCGGTCCAAAGTCGCTTGCGGCGGATAAAGGCTCGCATTTGTGAGCATCTCTGGTTGAATAAATTTCAGCGCGGATTGATTGGGCGTGGCATACCAAGTATAGTTGGCGATCGCCGCCGATACCTGCGGTTCCATCATATAGTTGAGCCAGAGATGAGCATTTTCCGGGTGCGGTGCCGACTTCGGCACGCAGAGATTGTCCACCCACATCGAGGCGCCGCTTTCCGGAATGATGTATTTTATTTCCGGGTTTTGCCTGGCAGCCTGCTGGGCATCGCCGCTGAAAGCCAATGACAGCAAGCTGTCTCCACTGGCCAAATAGACGATCACCTGGTCTGAGGTATAGCACATTACCAACGGTTTCTGCTTCTTCAACTCGCCGCAGGCTGCAGCGATCTCGTTTGCCGATCCTGAATTGAAGGAGTAACCGAGGCGCTTGAGCGCCAGTCCGATTGTTTCGCGCGGATCATCCAACAGTGTCATCCGACCGGACATACGCTTGTCCCAGAACGCTTCCCAGTCTCTGGGCTCGGAACTTTCGTTGCGGCCGTAGGCAGATTTGTTGAAGCCTATTCCCGTTGTTCCAAATGTATAGGGGACTGAGTACCGGCAGGAGGGATCGAAAGCCGATGTCCGGAAGCGCTGGGCGATATGCTTGAAGTTAGGCAGCCGATCTCTGTCCAGCTGCTGCAGGAGTCCCATATCCTTTAATTGTTTGACCATGTAGCCCGATGGCACCACAATGTCATAGTTGGAAGCGCCGGCTTGAAACTTAGCCAGCAGCCCTTCATTGGAAGACACTGTGTCGTAGACTACTTTGATGAGGTAGCGCCGTTCGAATTCCGGAATGATCGTAGGGTCTA
>CAZSNX010000378.1:0-3267 GCA_964607945.1 uncultured Candidatus Obscuribacterales bacterium | reverse complement strand
TGTTTGACGTGCTTGATCGGCTCGAGCAGCCACTTAGAAAAAATGCACCGCCCAGGCAGGTGGAAACAGCGCCGGTCAGAAATGACCGCCTGCTGCACCGCCTGTAGTGGCGGGGTCTCATTCCGGACTCTCCTCCGGTCGCGACTGCTTTCGCTCTCTTAAATAAGGGCGAACGGCCTGCAAGAACTGCTCGGAACTTACTGGTCTGGAAATGAATTTGTCTGCGCCGAGTGCTAGGCCGGCTTGTTGCAAGTCTGCGTCTTGACCGGCGCCAACAAATACAAAGGGGATATTGCGCAGCTCTTCGTCTGCCTTAACTTCGCGTAGGAGGTCCAAGCCATTTCCATCGACCATCTCGTGGCTCGAGAGTATCAGGTCTGGCAAGGTTTTATGCGCAAGGAAAAGTCCAAGCGAAATACTGGTCGCCGGACTGACTTCACAGTCCAGCGGGCTGAGCACCGAACGAGCTAAATCGGTGTTTGCCCGAGAATTGCCGATCACCAAAACGCGTATGGACATTTCCTTTTTGTCTTCCTGGAGTTAGAAACGGCAGTCGAGTGTGTCTCAAGAGCCCGCACCGCAGGGCGGTTCTCAAAGCCGCCCTGCGGATTCGACCGTTTTACTCGATCGGTGCTGACGCAAGAGCCAAACGGTTTGAGGGTAACTCTCTTACTTGCTGCTGGAAGACTTGCCGAGCTCCTCTACCTTCTTGACGGCGCCTTTGGCGGCGTTGTCAGCTCCCTTGCCGAGCTTCTCTGCTCCTTTGACGACGTCTTTGGTAACGGTCTCAGTGCCCTTGACGGCTCCCTTGCCTACTTTCTCCGTGCCCTTAGCAACATCTTTGGTGATCTGACCGGTTGACTTGACGAGATCCTTTCCGACCGTTTCTGTGCCTTTAATGCTGTCCTTACCGACTGTTTCGGTGCCCTTTACGACGTCCTTCCCGAGTGTCTCAGTGCCCTTGCCTACTTCCTTGGCGCCTTTGCCCAAAGCTCCTGCACCTTTCTTTGCTCCGTGTTCGAGCTCTTCGGCGCCCTTCTTCAACTCAGAACCGATACCCTTAATCACTTTGCCGGTACCCTTGCCGACAGCTTCAGCGCCTTTGAGAGAATCTTTGCCGACTGTCTCGACTCCCTTGACGGTGCCCTTGCCCACTTTTTCCGCGCCTTTACCGACTGCTTCGGCGCCCTTCTTTACGTCTGAGCCGACAGTCTTGGCTCCCTTTTCCAATTTGTTTTCGTCTGCCGACGCCGCAGTGAAACTTACAGTTGTCAATGCAGTCAGGGCCAGCAGCGCAATGCTTCTTTTCATTTCCTAAACCTCGAAGAAAAACAGACAGATCGCACAGAAGTCATCTTAACCGGACAGAGCTGCCGTTGACCGGTTTGAAGCCAGATTTAAAACTCAATTTACGTCAATTTCACACTTGGCTGCCGAAGCATTCTGTCACCGGACGACTACTAACAACTTATTGACTGGCTGAACCAGCTGTCGGCAGTCGGAATTTTGCCTTGTCGCGCAGATATACTATATAAAAAGCTGGGGCAACTTCCGTCTAATTTAGGTTACGGTTTCCAACATCTGCTTCCCTCGGACAAACACATAGGCATGACTCAATCCACTAACGAATCCGATAGCCGCCGCCTGCGCATGACTGTTCAACGGTCGATTCCGGAGCGGAAACTGATAGACGATATGTTGCTGGAGGTTCAACGCTCCGCCGATAAACTGGTGGAGTTGCCAATAGAGATGTCTGGATCTGCCGAACTATTCATGCTGACTGCCGAACGCGAGATGGGCGGAGACCGCCCGATTTGGGTTCTTTATTCGGGCCAGGGAGCGACTCGAACCGAGCACTGGAGCTATACGCTTTCGGACACCGACATGATTTACGAGATCCTGTCTCTTTCTTTGGCTACCCCGCCGCCGGCTGCGGCTACGGGGGAAGCAGCGAAATTCGATGGGCAGGATGGTTTGATGGATCCGCTGCCGTTTCTTGAGAAGAATCAACCGAATATTTTGCTGGGGCATATTCTGGTCGACTCAGGCATAATTCCGGAGCCGGTGTTGGATGCGGCGCTCAGCCTGCAAGAGTTGGCTAAGTCTGGCGAGCTTGATGCTGATGAGGCGACGGAAACGTTACGTGTCATGCATGCTCAAGGGCTGGATCTTATGGATGCGGTAGCCAGCATCAAAAGCAAGCGGCAAAAGAAGGCACCACCGGATGCTGTCGACATCTTGCAAAAGGCAGGCTTTGTTAACGAACAGGACATCAGTAAGGCAAGAACGGTTGTCGACCAATTGCGTAAAGCCGGTTTGGACACGGCTCAAGGTGCCGAGACTGCCAAGGCGCTGATCGACCTGCTCAAGCTTTCCGGCTTGATCGCAGATGAAGACATCAAGAGATCTGCCGTGGCTGCTTCCAATCATCCGCTCGATATATGCAAAGCTCTGCTTTCATCGGGGGCGATTGATTCTTTGACGCTGGAAGTTGCTTCGCGGTTCGTTAAACATGTCAGGGGCGGTCAATTCAAGCAGGAGCAAGCCGTAATCGCGCTGCATTATTCGCAACGCTGTCGAACCGGCTTCGAAGAGACGGTGCATGCGATGGGATGGCAGATTCCTGTCGAGTTTTGAGCGATACCGTCTACGGTGCATCTGACCGATGGCTGCGTATGAAGAGAATTGTTGCTCTTTGGCGTGGTTGTGAAGGATCTTAGTTTTGGCTGTCGTCATAAGTTTTATACTTGATGAAATGGCCAAGAGATCTAAAGAGACGAGCAATGGACGAAAGGGCAGACAAGAAGGAACCGACAAAGCACAGTCGAGAGAGACTGACGGTGCAGACCGCGGCGCCTCCTCGAGATTTGATCTATGACATGTGGTGGCGAGCCCAGAGAGCTCCCGGCCGTTTGATCGAACTTCCTTTCGACGTCCCCGGTTGTCAGCCGATGACCCTGACGGTCGAAACGAATGTCGACGGTGAGAGACCGCAGTGGACGTGCTATGCCGGTGACGGGGTCTTGTGGAGCTATGTGTTGAGCGACACCGAGATGATCTGGGAGATTATCACTCTTTCGATTACCCCATCGGAAAGTTCAATAGCGGATGCATCGAAGCCCTTGCCGACCAGACCGGCATCTCCGACCAAGTTGAGCGATCCGCCGGCGGCTGCGCCTGCCGCTGCCTCCGGATCTTCCGCGGCTCCATCGCCCGCTGCTGCAAAGGAGCGCAATCCATCGCAGTCGAGCGCCGCACCGGCGACGA
>CAZSNX010000377.1:0-4878 GCA_964607945.1 uncultured Candidatus Obscuribacterales bacterium | reverse complement strand
ACTCGGACACTTCTTCATAGTGTTCGGTCTCAGCTTGCACGCCTTTTTTCTCATCGGCCATGACCAGACTCTCCTTAACCCTGCGCCCGCGCGCGAACCTTTTCTACTGCGGCTCTCGCCCGGATAGCATTTTCATCGCTATCACCGTCGTCGAGCATATCGAACTTCGAGGCTTCGATATCTTCGAACTCGCCATTTCTAAACGCCCACCACATCGCCGCAATACCAACCACAAAGAAGATACCGCAAACCAAGAAGGCTATATAGAGTCCGGGTTGAAGACCTGCCTGATTCAAAATGCAATTAGGACACATGATTATTCCTCACCCGAATGCGGTTCCCATTGTTCCTTGGTGATTACCGGCAACCGCTCGATGCCAACCTTATTTAATTGATCGAGCTTGTCAACAGTATCTTCCGTGGTGCGATCCTTTGAAAGCGTCTTCAAGTAAGCAACCAGATACCAACGCTGTTCCGGAGTCAAAATTCCGCCCCGCGGATCAGTCAAGTTGCCACCATCGCCCCAACGAGGCATCCGAGTACCAGGTACACCTTCCGTCACACGGTAATACCAGAATTCATCCGAGTATTGCTTGTAAAAGGGCCGGGTGAAATTGGCCGGCTTTTTCTCAAGGGAGATTGCATTTGGCCCGTTACCGAGCCCTTCCATGCCGTGACAGGCAGCACAATCTTGTATATAGAGCCCACGACCAGCATTGGCCGCAGCGTCCGAATTCGTATCGACAGTCTTGGGAATTGTGCCTTGCATGTACTCAGCCGGTGCTTCGACGTAGGCCGTGACCTTTCTTTCGTTACCCAGACTTTGAACATAAGCCACGAGATCGTTCATGTCGCGATCCGAAAGATAGCTAAAGCTCGGCATAATCGAACCAGGCTTTACCGCACGCGGATTGATCAAGTGAGCCTTTTGCCATTGCGCAGGATACTTACCGCCTTCATTGGTCAAGTCGGGACCGGTTCTGGCGGTACCCAATTGGTGCGGCGTTTCAAAAACATAGTCGCCAGCCTTGACCAGCGGTCCATACCCCCGGTCTTGCAGACGCGTAAACTGCGTATGGCAGTAGAAGCAGCCTTCACGCACATAGACCTGCCGCCCGCGAGCCGGGTCGGCAATTTCTTTATTGCTCACTGCGTAGTTGTTACCGTGGCCGGAGGGCTTCGGATTGAAAAGCACCATCGGCATGAGCACGGTTGCCCAGATAATTAAGAAGAATGTGATCAGAACGCCCAGCGCACCGGCACGATACATTACGCAGTTACCCCCGCATCTTTCGTTTTCACTTCAACCTTGGCCGGGGTGTAAAGCGTCTTATACGCGTTGTAAGCGAAGAACAATTGTCCTAAAACGATCATCACTCCGCTTATCGCTCGCAAGAACCAGTAAGGTCGGATAGTGAGGCTCCACTGATCGACCGGAATACCGAACGCCCAACCGGCTGCCTGTACGAGACCGGCTATGGTCAAAGAAGTCATCATTAATAAGAATCCGAGGAATTTCAGCCACCAATGTGCGCGAATCAGCCCCTGGCTGTACCATTCACGCCCGGTAACGCGCGGCAATCCGTAATAGATAGAAGCGCTCAAAATAAAAGAGAACGTTCCGAGCAAAGCCAGGTGCGCATGTCCGACCACCCATTGACTGAAATGCAAGTACCAGTTAATCCAGCGAGTAGCCTGGAAAGGACCTTGAGTACAGGTGACCAGATAGAACAGACATGAAGTCACGGTAAATCGCGTGGGCATGTCCGTAATCATCAAGTGCCACTTACCCTTCATCGTCATAAAGAAGTTGGTTAACACTGTAAATACAGGCACCAAAAGGAATATCGATGAGATAACGGCGATCGCTTTCAACCACTCCGGAACCGGAGACTGCAGAATATGGTGAGTGCCCGTGGGAGCGTAGAAGAGCGCAATGCCCCAGAAACCCAACATGGAAAGACCGTGGCTGTAAAGAGGGTTGCCGGTGGTCCGGGGCAAGAGGTAGTACATCATGCCGACGCCGACAGTCGTGAACCACATGCCCAGAATATTGTGACCGTAAAACCAGCCGATAATCGCGTCATTCAAGCCAGGGAGCTGAACGAATGTCCGCTGGCCAATCAGATAAACGAGCGGGAACCAGAAGAGCGCCCCCAAGAAGTACCAGAGCGACACATAAAGCTTCTTGACCCGGCGATGAACAATTGTCATATAGACATTGGCCGAGATGCAGAAGAGGGCGAGCAGCGCAAAGACGTCAAGCACGGCGCCGAGCTCGGCATATTCGCGACCTTCCGTCGCTCCGTTCAACAACGTGCAAAAGGCACCGACCATTAACAGGTTCCAGGCCCACATCGTCACGTTGCCCAAACGTTCGCTCCACAATTTAGTTTTTGCCAAATTGGGCACCATGTAGAACATGGAACCGACATAGCCCATCGAGAGCCAGCCGATTGCCACGCCATTGACATGCCACATTCTTAAATGAGGCATAGATAACTGCGGAACGTTGTGAACCAGGTCTGGTACGGAAAATTCCATACCGGCAAATAAACCCGCCCCCATGGCGAAGATTGACCACCAGAGAGCTGAAATCATGAAGTTGCGACTGGCGCTGCCTTCCTGATTGCTAAACATTTTGTCGACTAACATCTACTAATACACCGCTGGGACAGACGCCTTCCAGAAACAGTACAAATTGTAGGCTACTTACAACTGCGTACCGCTGCCGCTAGGCTTATTCAAAAAGCAAATTAAGGTTATTACAATCGCCAAGTGGAGCTGGCGATAGCCTGTTCAATTGTCACAAAGTGTAATGTCCTATATACGCTCATAGGCGTTCCGGAGTGATACCACCGGTGATGAATTAAAACTTGCTAAACTTTTTCGTCTGCGAGCGGAGACTTATGCGGCTCATGGACTTCAACAACCAGAGGAAGATCCAGCTGCACGCCGTTAAATTGATTCATCGCCTTGAGAATACCTTCGCGCAAATAAGCAACGACCGCATCAGCGGACAGTTCTAAGCTGCGCTCCAAAAGTTCCAGTTGCTCGGTCGGGAAGGAAGACAAGACGTAGTTGGCTCGCTCGCTGCCACCGGGATCGGGACCGACACCGAATTTCAGGCGGTTGAACTCTTTGGCTCCACCGAAGCACTCGATAATCGATTCGACCCCATGCTGCCCGCCAGCACCGCCATTTTTCTGCAGGCGAATCCTGCCAAGCGGCAATGACACGTCGTCATGCACCACCAGCAGCTCATTGCGCTGAACTTTGAACCAATGAAGAACGGCTGTCACAGATCGTCCCGAGAGATTCATATATGTAGTTGGCTTGACGAGCAAAACCTCTTGACCGGCGATCTGAACCTTTGCAAGATCGCACAAGAGGTCGCGCTTGGACGAGAAATGTGCACCAGATGCGATACCGAGCCGATCGATTACTCGAAAGCCCGCATTGTGGCGAGTGGAGTGATACCTCAACTCGGGATTGCCAAGTCCAACTATAACTTTCATGTTCCTTGCGCCTTCTTGCTACGATTCCAAAGGTCTTTCCATTATAAATACTATTTAAAATGAACCTCTGGCACGGATTCCTGTCGAGCCGACACTTCATCCATTTTGAACCGGAACCGCTAAACTGTATGAGAAGCGCCCTCAAATAACAGCCCGACGAGATGGAAAACTAAATTCTATGTCTGAGACACAAAACTTTCCTTATCTTCCACACACCGAAACTGAAAGGCAGGAAATGCTGAAGTCCATCGGTGTCAGAGCTTTTGATGACTTGATCAAGCATATCCCGGCTAGTTTGCGGACCAAAGAATTGAATCTGCCGGCAGGTCTCAACGAGCTCGAATTGAGAGAGCACATATCCGGTCTGGCAATAAAAAACAAACCGGCCTCTGCCCAATCATCATTCCTGGGCGGCGGCTCCTATCGTCGCTTTGTTCCGGCAGCTGTACCAGCGCTGGTTTCGCGCTCAGAATTCGCCACCGCTTACACGCCATATCAACCGGAAGTCAGTCAGGGAAGCTTGCAGGTGATCTACGAGTTCCAGACTGCAGTCTGTCTATTAACCGGGATGGATGTAGCCAATGCCTCAATGTACGACGGTCCGACGGCATGCGCCGAAGCAGCTTTGATGGCCGCTCGTTTGACCGGTCGCAATAAAGTCGTTTTGACCGAGACCATGAATCCAGAATATAAGGAAGTCACCAAAACCTATGTAGAGTCGTGCGGTTTGACGATTGTCTCCAGCACCGCCACCATCGGTGTTGTCGAGCCTGAGAAGCTGGCGCTGGACAACGATACGGCAGCAGTAATCGTGCAGCATCCTAATTACTTCGGTTGCCTCGAAGCTCTAGAGCAGTTGGCATCGAAAGTTCATGAACATGGTGCTTTGCTGGTAGTAGTTGCAGATCCAATCAGCCTGGCTTTGCTAAAGCCGCCCGGAGATTGCGGTGCCGACATCGTAGTCGGTGACGCGCAGCCATGCGGAAACAACTTGTCGTTCGGCGGACCATCAGCCGGATTCATGGCTACCAAGAAAGAATTCGTAAGGCAACTACCAGGACGTTTGGCCGGAATGACCGTAGACAACCGCGGACAGCGCGCATTTACCTTGACGCTTCAAACACGAGAGCAACATATCAGACGAGCGAAAGCCACCTCCAATATCTGCACGAATCAGGCTCTCAATGCGCTTACAATGCTGGTCTACCTCACACTGATGGGACCGCAGGGTTTACGCCAACTGGCTGAGGTGAGTGTCAGAAGAGCACATCATCTCGCTTCGCTGCTGTCTAAAATCGACGGCGTCAAACTGATGTTCCAGCAGCCCTTTTTCAATGAGTTCGTACTCGAGACAGAGAGG
>CAZSNX010000376.1:0-4921 GCA_964607945.1 uncultured Candidatus Obscuribacterales bacterium | reverse complement strand
CGGCTTTACTGGCGGGCTTAACTTTCAATCTGTGATGGCATCCAGAATTGTCTCCTGTGCTTTGGTGGTGTTGCCGTCAGCTGTCTGCCTGGGAGCAGTCTTTCCGCTGTCTGCTCAATTGATGCTTGACGAGCCTTCTCGAATCGCCTCTCGCCTCGGGCGCATGTATGCTTGCAGCACTGTTGGCGCAATCGTAGGCTCTTGCTTGGCCGGCTTCGTACTCCTGCCTTTGACCGGCGCTCTATCTGACAGCGGTATTCAGATGACGATCGCGCTGGTAGCGTCAGCCGAAGTCGCCCTGGCAATTCTTTTGTATTTGTTCTGGCATTTCGGTCAGCCGGCGGAAATTCGCCAGGCAAAGATGCCGATTCTGGTTTCGCTGTTGTCACTCGTTTTGATACCGGCTCTTTTTATTCAACTCAGACCTCGCTGGGATCAGGCGCTCATGTCCAGTGGCATCTCCTTCTTGACCGAGGAAGCGAGCCGAAGATTTATGTCGGTCGACTCTTCTTCTTCCGGCAAAAGGATGGCAGGAGCAGCTGCTAAAAATAGGGCCCATAACAGCAGCGATAAAGTCGAGTCGATCTTGTCTTACCGAGAGGGAGAAAACACAACTGTTTCGGTCGGCAGTGTTTCTGCTGCAAATGTCATTTATTTGAAAAATGATGGCAAGGTCGAAGTATCTGTGCCGGCCGACCCGACTTTGCCTTCTCCTTCTTGTGATTTAAAGACGCAGGTGTTACTCGGGCAGCTGCCGATGCTGGTCAGCCGCAAGCCGATCGGCAGAGCGCTCTTAGTTGGTTTCGGCAGTGGTACTACCTGTGGCTCCATGCTGGCAAGTCCGGACTTGCGGAGTTTAACGGTGGCTGAGCTGGAGCCTGCCGTCCTGGACGCCGAGCGGTTCTTTGCCAAAGTCAACGGTGCACCCTTAAGCAGTGAGAATTTCAAGTCGCATCGTCTTTCGGTAGTGAAAGCCGATGGTAGAAACTTATTGGCTTGCGACTCTCAAAAGTACGATGCAATAGTTTCCCAACCGGCAGAGCCTTGGGTAAACGGAGCCGGTGACTTGTTTACTCATGAGTTCTGGACGTTGGGTAAGAGCCGGCTGCAACCAGGCGGTTTGTTTTGCCAGTGGATTCAGCTTTACTCAATTACGCCAGAATACTTGGCAGTGCTTTGTAGAACGTTTGCCGGAGTGTTTCCCGAAAGCGTGGTCTTCCATCCGGCCGGTTCAGGCGAAATTATCTTGATTGGCTGGAATGGTATCGCCGGTATAGACGCTGCTGTTCTAGCGAAGCGTTTCTTTCAGCCAGCCGTCCGTAAGGACCTATTGAGAGTTGGAATTCATCAACCGGAGGAGCTGGTGGAGATGATGGTTAAAGGTCCCGGCGAGCTGAAGAGTTTCAACAACGACCTGGGCTGCCGCACGCAAGATCACCGGATCAATACTGATGATAATCTTCTCTTGGAATTCGACCTTCCAAAGCATTTGTGCGCGTCCGGCGATTTCCTCGCTAGCAATATTGCGGAGTTGTTGGCGGTGACGCCCAATCGAGCGTTGTTCGTTGCCAGTCTCTCGAAGGCGTATGAACGGAATCCAGCCCTGATGGAAGCTCAAAAATTGCTCTCAGACGGCAAGGTCGAGGCTGCAAGAAATTTGCTCGAAGATTTGTCTGCCGCCGATCACCTCGATGCCGATTGTCTCTGGTTGCTCGGCTACTGTCAGTTTCGGATGAACCGTATGACCGTAGCTGAAGAGTGTATCCGTGCATCGTTGTTGTTGGATCCCAATCAATTCTTGCCCAGGCTTTGGCTGGCCAAATGTTTGTTGCGGACCGGTCGGGTGGAAGAAGGATTGCGACAGTTGCGAATCTCAAGCAGCTTGAATCCGAAAAGTCCTGAGCCGCCGTTGTTCGCTGCGGCATTTTTCGCTAAGTCTCACGACTGGCAGCTAGCAGCAGCCAACCTCGCTGCCTTCGAGCGTTTGTCCCCTAAGGACAGCCGTGCCGATATGCTTGCATCGGTCATACTTCCTCACCTGGGCCAGGCCGAGCAAGCAAAGCATCAGCAATTTAAGATTCGGCAATCGGTGACAGCTCCTCAAAATTCAACTGCTTTCGATCTGTCGACAAGCGACCTTTCAAGAATGATTGGATTGTCGCCATGATGCTGACGGCGGTGGTTGGCAGTAATCGCTTGTGTCGACTATCGTCTGCGGCGGGTTTTAAGTAATCTGGAAGCGGAATACTGAGTAACTCTCTTTTAGAACGGGGATAATACGATTGCGGTTTAATGAAAGTGAGCCACGAGACGTTCTGCTCTGACAGGAAGAAGCATGACCCACAGACTGTTGCTGATTGAAGATAGTCCAACCCAACTGCTCACCATAAAGCGTACGTTGGAGGGCGAAGGATATGCGGTTGTAGGCGCGCAGAATGGCGCCGAAGGGCTGGCGAGGGCCTACAACGAGCAGCCGGATTTGATTATTTCAGATGTGGTTATGTCAGGCATAAACGGCTACCAGTTATGCCGGTTGGTAAAACACGATCCTGACCTTGCAGCTACGCCAGTGGTGCTTTTGACTAAGCTGGATGGTTCGTTGGACAGGTTCTGGGGGCTCAAATCAGGGGCCGACAGATACATCCCTAAAGAACCAGGGTTCGCCAGTCTGATTAAGTCAGTCAAAGAGCTATTGGGTGAGTCGAGCGGGCGCCCGCGTTTGCGCGCACTGGGCGATCCGGCGCATTCTCCGACCCCGGAGGAGATCAACAGTAAGCTCAATCAGCTTCTGGAGCGTCTTTTGTTTGAGTTTACGATTGTCGATGAGGTCAGGCGCATTGGTGAAGACATTTTGGACCTCGAGACAATTTCAGAGAAGCTCTATGCATTGCTTTCGTCGATTTTGAACTACCTTGGCTGTGCATTGGTCGTCAACCACTGGCGCTATTCAACTTTGATGGTTGACGTGTCAAAGGCCGGCCAAGAACCGGGCGTCCGAGCTTATGTATCGAAAGTGGCGCTGCAGTTGGGGCTGCCTCCGCTCAGAGAAGACCTTCAAAAAACCGGGCAGCCATACGAAAATGCGTTAACTCAGCCAATTGACACGGCCGGGCACCGGGCCGGACTGTTGGTGGTGATCCCCTGGCCTAATCAGAAGTACAATCCGGGAGATCAAAAGGTTGTGCGGCTCATTTGCGAGCAGTTATCCACCGTGCTGCGTTTGTATCTGTCGCATACAAGGCTGGAAGAGCAAGCCCTGTCGAGCAATAAGTAGACCATGGACACTCCCAAAGTCAAGAAAAGATGGCAGCCGCCAAGAGTTTTCAGCCCTCCGGTTGATTTCTATGCCCTATTGGAGGCGCAGGCAGCAAAAACGCTTGAAGGAGTGCTTGCGCTGCACGCTTGGATTGAAGGCGGTGAAGAGTCGAACTGCCAGCGCGTCCGAGATTTGGAGAAGGAAGCGGATCAGCTCAAGATGGGCTTGGAGAAACAGCTGGTTGAATCATTTGTTACTCCGTTCGATCGTGAAGACATTTACGATCTTTCCGCTCGCCTGGACGAAGTAATCAATGGAGCCAAGTATGTAGTGAGGGAGATTGAAGCGCTCGAGTTGTCTCTTCAGGACTCTAATCTGCGCTCGATGTCGGAAGTTTTAGTCGAAGGGACTCGCTGTCTGCATCTTTCTTTTGCGAACCTCAAGTCCAATCTGAAGGAGGCATCAGAGCAAGCCTCTCTTGCTCGTAAATCCGAGACGAGATTCACTAAAATTTACCGTCAGTCCATCAGACAACTTTTTGCTGTCGATGACGTCATAAAGATACTTAAGACGCGCGAAGTTTATCGATATATGCTTCAAGCTTCCGAAAAGGTAGATCTGGTTGGGAAGAAGCTTCTACACATCATCGTTAAGATCGGTTAAACGCTTCTCCGCTTCGGATGTTTGTCGAGCGCGCCGAGAACGCCCATAATCCTTGTCGTCCTTGTTGCTGCCCTTGGAGCGGTCGCCTTTCGACTTCGCTGGTTTCGCTTTCTCGGCTGGCAGGGGTGGCGGTTCCAACTCGCCGACATCCAGATTGGGCTCAGCCTTTCGATCTGCTTCGCTCTGGTCAGGTTCTTCTTGCAATTTGCCGTGCGATTGAAAGGGGCTTTCTCTTTCCAAACGGTGCAATTCTAGAGCTAGGGCTTGTTCTAATGAATTGGTCGACGTTTTACCGAGCAATGAGGATGGCGAGCCGTCGTCAAAATGGTGTTTTAAATCGTCTGATTTAACTACGCCTTCAGAGTCTGCTAATTCTTTCTGGTCGGCGCTGTCAATGTCGTACTTCGCTTCAGGTGTTTCGGCTGGCTCATCATTATCATATTGGAGAAGCTTCCTGATCGGATCCATTGATGGTGGAAACTCATCTATCTCGACTGTAATCGTCGGTTCGTAGTAGTCTGGAAACTCGCTGGGCTCGTTCAGCTCGACTGTAATCGGAGGAGCCAGCGATTGACTTTCTTTAGCTAGCGAACTGAGATCGTCGTTTGAGTCAGTGGTATCAATAATGGTGCCAAGAATCTTATGTGATTGGCGCGGTGCCGAGCTGGCATCAGCGGTTGCGGAATCAGCGGATTGACTTTTGGACTCTGATTCTTCGCTCTCGGCTTCGGACTTCGAAACGATTTCGCCTTCGGGTAGCACCGGAGTGGCGGATTCATCGGACTCACCCCAATCCAATTGTCCGGCCCAACTGGGCAACGCATTGCTGGCTGCAATCGGTGCTTTATAGCCGGCATCAGCATCGCCGGGTTGTAATGGGACTTCAGTCACTTGCACAGCGCTTTCTGCTCGGAGCAGTCTGGCCGGCCATGGGTCCTCTTGCGTGCGTGCATCTACTTCTTCTTGATTGGCCCAACCGCGCAGGACGATTGTATCTCCCAG
>CAZSNX010000375.1:0-4933 GCA_964607945.1 uncultured Candidatus Obscuribacterales bacterium | reverse complement strand
CTTCCAGCCCAGAGGTTTACGTTCTTGATGATAGAAATTAGAGCTGTTCTCGATGAAGGGAGCCGGACAGTTCACCAAGTGTCCGGACGGAGCGGAGAAAATTTCTTGGAAACTACGTAATTCCCCCATGTAAGACGGCTCGCTTGGACCCTATACTGCCTTTCAATGGACGGCGGAAACCATCGTGAGGGCTGGAATGATGGCAAACGATATTGCAGAAGTGTTCGATGACGCGAAACACAAACATACATTCATTGATAAGTCGGTGCTCGAACGTGAACTCAGTGGGTTCACCGTCGATGACTGGCGCAAGTTGACTCAGGTGCACACTCAAGAAACTCCCAACGGATTGAGCCGGAATTTCTGGGTGGAAGAAAAGGATACGGAATTCCTCGTGCACAATGACGAGCAGGAGATGAGAGGTCATGAAATGATCTCCGCTGTCGGCACCGTAATGAAAGGCGCCATGACCACCGGGATTGGCGCTCTAGCAGGACGCTTTATGACACGCACCGTGGGCGGAATGTTGATTGGCGCCTGTGCCGGATTGGGTGCCGGAGTGCTTTGGGGCAAACATACGATGGGTCAAGTTGAAGACGTGAAGCAAGGCGCTTTCCCGCTGCATGTGCCGAAAAGCTCTTTATTGCATGGCAAAATCTCTTTGAGCGAGGGCCAACAATATAAGCCCTCGCAGTCGATTCTTGCCGGTACAGATCTGAGTTATGCCAAGCTGTACAGCCGGCTAGGTTAGTTACGGTTTCACGTAACCGGCTGAATTGCCTGGACTTGGCGGTGCCATGAATCTCAATCTGATGCTTTCTAGAGTATGCGTGTACTTATTTTCGCAGTCTCGTTCGGGGATCGAAAGCGTCACGCAGTCCGTCTCCTAGAAAGTTGAAGGACAGCACGGTCAAGAAAATGAAGCAGCTTGGGAAGAGAATCATATGAGGATGCGTGCGCAATGAGCGCCAACCTTCCGAAGCAAGAGTTCCCCAGCTGCACGCCGGCGGAGACAACCCCAGTCCAATAAAGCTCAAGGTCGACTCCGAGACGATAGCGGACGGAACGATAAAAGTGAGAGCGACTACTATCGGTCCGATGGCGTTGGGCAGCAGATGTTTGATTATGATTGCCAATGAGCCCTGCCCGGCCGAGCGCGCTGCTTCAATGAATTCTTCGTTGAGCAGCTGAAAAAACTGCGCCCTCACCAGTCGAGCTGTTCCCATCCAACTAACCAGTCCCAGGGCAATCAAAATGCCCACCGTGCCTCGGCCGACCAATACGCCGACCAGAATCATGACCAGGAGGTCCGGAAGGGCATAGGCTATCTCCACTCCGCGCATCAGGATTGCGTCCACCTTGCCCCGGTAGTATCCGGCAATTGCACCATATATGGTGCCGAAGAGAAGCGCTACCATGGCGGTGCTAATGCCGATTGTCATAGAGAGCCTTGAGCCGTAAATCACTCTCGACAATAAATCCCGTCCGAGCTCGTCGGTTCCCATCGGGTGCGCCCAGGATGGTGAAGCCAGGATGACCGAGCTGGTTTGATCGTATGTGTAAGGAGTCAGCGGCACCCCACTCCAGGAGAGCGCTGCCAGCAGGATCATCGCCATGATTATCCATAGTCCGACTACTGCCGCCGGAATTCTCCTTAAGCGCGACCAGGTTGTTGAAAGTATCCCCTCGGAAGGACCGGGGCGCTGTTGCTTGCCGCCTGGAGGCGGAGAAGCGCTGGAAAGCTGCTCGAGCCTGCTGGACATGGTTTAAGACTTTACTCGGATGCGGGGATCTAAATAGGTGTAGGCGATATCCACTACAGTATTGGAGACAATCAAGATGAACGCGAAAACCAGGCTGGTGGCCATAATCAAGTCGTAGTCTCGGTTAATAACCGCAGTGATAAAGAAGCGTCCCATCCCCGGTATCGCATAGATGTACTCGACTGTGAACGAGCCGGTAATCAAAATCGCTGTCAGCGGACCGAGGATGGTCACAACCGGTATTAGCGAATTACGCAGAACATGTTTGATGGTCGTGGCATAAGTGGAAAGACCTTTCGAGCGGGCTGTCCTTACCCAGTCTTTCTGCAAAACTTCCAACATGCTTGCCCTTGTCAGGCGGGCTACATAGGCCGTCGGCAAAAAGCTCAAAGTCAGGGCTGGAAGTATCATGTGGCGCATCGATTCCCAGAGAGCCACCGGCAGCACTTTCAGCCAAACGCCAAATATGTAGATGAGCAGTGCTCCGACCAGAAAGCTTGGCACCGATATGCCCACGGTCGACAAGGCGATCGCCGAGAAATCAAAGATGGTGCCGCGGCGCACAGCGGCAGTTGTTCCGAGCGGAACCCCGATTGCCACTGCGATCGCGAGCGCCAGTGCGCCCAATTGGATGGACACCGGCAGCGCATCGGCGAGAATGTCGTTTACTGTGCGGTTGACATACTTGTACGAGACGCCCAGATCGCCGCGGGCCAGCCGGGTTAAATAAAGCAGATATTGCTCCGGCACCGGCTTGTCCAAGTGGTATTTCGCTTTGATGTTTGCCACTATTTCCGGTGGCAGATTCTTCTCGGCGTCGAACGGGCCGCCAGGCACGATGCGCACCAGCAAGAACGTTATAGTAGCCACCGCCCATAATACTGGTATCGCCCACAGTGCTCGCTTGATAATCAGTAAGATCACGATTTGGTAGCTCCTGCCGCCGGAAGAGGCGGTGCGTGTAGTGGTGCGACTCCAGCCTCTTGGTATCGGTGAGAAGGCCTGCGCAGCCAGTCAGCCGGTGCCTGGTCGCCGATATAAATGTCCTCGAAAAACTGCATGTCGAGCGCATTAAAGGCCATGCCATGCACCCAAGGCTTAACCATCAGGTTCTGAGTTGAAAGATATGTACAGGCGATCGGAGCTTCTTGCCTGCACAATAGCGTGTCGGCTCGTTCGTACAACTTGGCTCTAACCGATGAATCCTGCTCGGCCTCTGCGCGCTCGATTAGCTTGTCATATTCGGGATTGCTCCAGCGCGTGCTGTTGTTGCCGTTGTGCGAAGTAAACAGGTTCATAAACGTTTCAGGGTCGGGGTAGTCGGCTCCCCAGGAGCTCCGGTACAGCGGCGGCGGATCGCGGTGCAACGTCTCCAAATAGACCTTCCATTCTTGGTTGATGAGCTCAATTTTTATGTGAAGGTTGCGCTTTAGTTGATCTTGGATCGACTCGACTACCAGCCTGGTGTCTTCCCGGTTGGGATAAAGCAGTCCGACGACTGGAAACCCCTTGCCGCCCGGATAGCCCGCCTCGGCTAATAACTGTTGAGCCAGCGCCGGGTCAAAGCCGGCTCCTGAAGTCGCTGAGTAACCGGCCAGCGAGGGTGGAATCCAGCAATCGGCTGGGCGCTCACCGCGGCGGAGGATCTTGGGAAAGATGCTTCTGTCCACTGCCATTGAAACGGCGCGGCGGACGCGACGGTCTGTAAAAGGAGCTTTCGTCACATTGAAGCCGATGTAGTTGTTCCTCAACAGGGCTGTGTTGTGGTACTGCGGGGAGGTATGGAAGCGCTCCACATCTGATGTCGAGAAGCTTCTGTTATCGACGTAATCAAGCTCGTCGTTTTCATACAAGGCAAATGCAGTCGCCGGCTCGGCCACCATGAACATTTTGATCTTCTTAACTGCCGGTTCGCCATCAAAATAAAGCGGGTTGGCGGCCAGTTCGATCTTATACTCGTGCTTCCACTCCTTGAGAACGAATGCGCCGTTGGTGACGATATGATTCGGCTCGGTCCAGCGGTCTTTGAAGCTTTCGACAACGTCTTTCCGCTGCGGCAGGGTGGTGCAGAAAGCGGTTAGATAAATGAAGTAAGCCGCCGGTCTCTTCAGTTTTACTTCCAGGGTTAAGTTGTCGAGCGCCTTTACGCCCACTTGTGAAGCGTCCTTGATCTGTCCGGTGTTGTACTCGAAGGCATTCTCGATCGGATATAGGAAGTAAGCGTATTGTGCAGCGGTTGCCGGATTGAGCATTCTTTTCCAGGCATAAACGAAATCTTCCGCCACCAGCTGCTTGCCGTCCGACCATTTGACGTCCGGTCGAAGATGGAAGAGATAGCGCCTGCCGCCGTCGAGCACTTCCCAGCTGGCGGCGCAAGCAGGCCGGCAGGAGAGTTTGTCGGTATAGCGCGTCAGACCGACCATCAAGTTGGATACGACATCGAATGAAGTCGAGTCGGTAGTGACAACCCAATCAAGGCTGGGGGGCTCAGCGCCGATGTTCATGCGCAATGTATCTTTTTCCGGTCCGGTCCTGGTGAGGGAACAGGCCGACAAAAAGAGAGCTGCAGCAACCGCTACGAAGTGTTTCACGAAGGGTAATTTTACCCTCATCTTCAGCGGCAAATTTGACACCGTTTCTCGCCTCTGTATATACTTACTACTTGACGCCTCCGAGGGGGGCTGTTTTTGTTCCGGAATGTTTTGCAGGAGTTAGGACCTTGGCCAAGAAAGACGACCGGGTCATCATCACGTTAGCTTGTGGTACTTGCAAGAGACGCAATTACACCACAATGAAAAACAAGAAGAATGATCCAGACAGGCTTGCAATCAAGAAATACTGCCGGTATTGCCGTCAGCATATCGAGCATAAGGAAACGAAGCGCTAGCTAAAACAGGCTGAGTAAGCCAACTTGCGCTGTTGCCATTCATCAAATGGTTTAGAGACGCCGGTTGCGCACTCAGCCCACAGTCCCCGTACAGGCGGGAACAGCAGATTTGCTGGCTAGTCAGGAAAAGATAGGGCGCCCTTAGTTTAATGGTAAAACGGAGGTCTCCAAAACCTTTGTTGAGGGTTCGACTCCTTCAGGGCGCGAATCTTTAGCCTCTGGGGTGTCTTACCAGATACCAAGTTTTAGATGGGATTCAGGAAGCGGTGAGCATGGCTACAAA
>CAZSNX010000374.1:0-4937 GCA_964607945.1 uncultured Candidatus Obscuribacterales bacterium | reverse complement strand
ATCAGCGTGTCGACCAGCAGAGCTGTAAATTGCAGAATTGTCAAGTAGTGCTTGCTAAAACAGTTACCGGGTAAGCGATTCACCTACTCAGCCGATTGATGGCATCCGGACTAGCTAGTACCGCCGGTGCCACCGCAGTGGTGTCACGTGAAAAGTAATTTTGCTGATTCTTAAACCTGTGTTATTCTTCGTCATGGGCAAATTGGACGTTGGGTTTTCACCTCTAAACAATGCACTAGAAGGAGCATTTGATGAAACGGTCACTTCTCAATTCGGTTATGGCGGGAGCCCTGGCCCTGGGGCTTGTATTACCTGCTGTTGCCCAGACCTATAATGGTCAGCCACTGCAGGGGCACGTCACTTACGTGCCAACCGGAACGACTTTGGATGCGGTGCTAACCAGTCCGATCGACAGCTCGGTTGCAAAACCTGGTGACATATTCAATGCAAAGATTTCAATGCCGCTCTATCTGGGCAACGATCTCGTATTGCCGGCTAACACAACGCTCGAAGGGCAGGTTACGGCTGCCACCAAAGGCGGATTAGCGGGCAGCAACGGATTGATTGGATTGCGATTGACATCAGCCATGACACCGGATGGAATTCGCTATCCGTTGTCGGCTGCTGTGGTTGCCAATCAGCAATCTCCAATTCCCGAAGACAAGCAAGGCAACTTGAGGGGAAGATCCAAAAAGGCAACGGTCACATCCGGTGTGGCCAGAACGGCTGCTTGGACAGCCGGCGGAACTTTGCTGGGAATAATCTTCGCTCCGATTGTCGCCGGCTCGGTCGGTGCAGGCGCCATCGCTGGTGTCGCTACCGGTGGTGCGGTTGGTCTGGGAAGCAACCTCTGGCGGCACGGCAAGGACGTGAAAGTACCGAGCGGAACTCCTATGAAGTTCGCCTTGGATCAGCCGATGTCGCTGTCAACCGGCATGGCTGGTGCACAGGCAACTTTGCGCTGATCTCAGCTGGGGTCGGAGACGTAAAATGAAATAGCGGCTTCGTATTTCGCGCAAGCGCAGTACACGTAATCCACGCAGTTTTGACTCCTCACTGAGGAGTCATTCTGTTATTGTGGGTACACCCCCAAGATCCGCTACAGGTCTGTTCGAGTTGAATTTCGAAAGGACGGAAACAAGCTTATCCAGCAAGCAGCTAGAGACTGACAATTCAGTCTTGGACAGCTGTTTTGCTAGAAGCGAGCGAACGCTGGGAGGACGAGTGATCGGTGCTTTGCGCGATCTGGCCAGCTCAAATGTCAACGAGCCGGCCGGCGCCAAGCAATTGAGAGCCAGCTCGAATGACCGAATCGCTGAGATTGCGGTCGATACGGTTGCCTTTTTACCGTCATTCAAGTGGACAAGTGCCGGGCTTTTACGTGCGGTCTGTTTGTCAGATGCCAGTCGCAATCTGAGCGGCAGTGGAATTTTGTTCGGCAAGAATTTTTTGGAGGGAGCCGCGCTCAACAAGGTTGGAAAGCTCGGAGCAGCAGAGGGAATGTTAGCTCGGTCGCTCAGTGCGAGATACGGATCGGGGTTGGCGACTGAATCTGTTACTCATCTTGCCGTGGGAGCCGGCATGGGTGCGGTGAAGACAGGATTCAACCAGCGGGCATGGCAGGACAAATCCGGTGAGTTTTCTTGGAGCGTCGGTCTGGACAACGTCATTAAGAGCGGTGGGATTGGGGCTCTGACTAATCTGCCTGCCGCCTCGATTGCGACGAGATTTTCGCGCGGGGCGGCGGCGAGCGCTGCCGAAGGTCGCATCTCACAGCGGACAGCCAATCTGGCGGCTGGCTGGGGAGCCGGCTATGCGAGCGGCAGTGTCTTTGGCGGCATAGACGCCTTCGTCGCCGGCAAGGATTTAAGCGGGATATTGTCCGGCATGAATGAAGGCGGCTTGGTCGGTGGCTTTACCGGTGCATTCGTTCATGGTTATGAGTCGAATCGATTAAGACCATCGGCTTTGCGATTGCGGCATGAAGTTGAAGACACAGAAGGAAGATCCGCCAAGTCAATCGAGTTGTGGTCTCCAACCAGACCGGAGGCTCGCAGTGAGGCATCAGCTGAACAATCGATCGGCAAAGGAGGAGGAGGCCGGCAAGAAGGACAGTTCCAGAAAATGGAAATCTCCGTTTCACGGGACAATTCATTGGAGAAACTCAGCAACCGGTTGAGCTTTCACAGAGTTTCGGAGCCGATGAGCTGCGAGCGACCGACTAGTAAGTCAACCTTTACCGATTGGCAGGATTTTGTTGCAAATGCACTTGTCATGCGGGAAATACCTGCCAGAGTCTATAAGATCGACAGTTTGGCAACTGAGATTGTGATTCCGGAAGCTTATGCCCGAAAGCTCGATGCTGTTCGCTCGTGGCGGCTGCAAGCGGAGCAGAAACCTGGTGATTGCTTAACGAGCCAGGAGGCGGTTCGCTTTGCGCAGGCGAAACAGGCGCTGAAATCCGATCCGTATGCCAATCGAATGTTGCCGGAAGATTTTATTCCTTTGCTTGAAGCGTTGCCTGAGCGCAACCTGGTCAGGCGTCTAGTTTTGATGGACTCACGAAATCCACAAGATCGCTGGTTCAAACAGATTTACAAGGTAAATTTCGAATCGGCTGCCTCCGCCTCGGAAAACGGAGTGGTGACATTTTATCTGAAAGAACGCGATAAACCGGGAACGGAATGGATTGGCCGGGGCGAAATGGCTCATGAATGGTCTCATTTGTTGAAGGCAAAGCTTTCCGATGAGTCAGCCTTGTTTGACCTGGCTTGCCATATCGAGTCGCCCGAGCGCGGAGGTTATTTTTCGCGTGAGTATGCCAAAGCTGTACTTGTGCCAAATCAGCCGCACGAGGAAAATTGGGCGGTGCATCTGGGCGAACGATTCTTGCACACCGATGCCGATACTTTTGCTTTCAGCTCAGAGCAAATGCCTGTGAGATCAGTTGTGATGGCGCGCGCCTTGAGTCGTTCGTTAATCGGCACTCCCGAGCCGGAGCGCAGCCCTTATCACGCTCAATACTGGGAACGAGTACGTTTTGTAGAAAGAGAAGTACTTCCCAAAGCGCAGGAGGTTTTGGTAGCGGGTGCCGTCAATCCTGATGCCAGGATTGGAATCTCTTCAATCAAGCTATTGGGCTCATTTGGCAACGAATCGCATATAGCGGTCTTGAAGAAGATTGCCTCAGAGTCGAACAATTCGCAGCTGGCCGGCGCCGCCTACGAGGCAGTAGTTAAGCTTCCGCGCAGCAGGGAAGGCCGGATCGATTTGCTTGTCGAGCTTTCCGGTAGACACTCGCGTATTCAAGCGCAAGCGATTAATGACCTGAGTACTGTCTCACCGCAGTATGCTGCGCTGGCTAAAGCGCTGGAAAGCGGCAGTTCAGGCGAGATGATTAAGCTGATCGACCGCATGCCCGACCCTTACGGGCGGCGGCTGGCGATTGCCGCAGCGTTGAGGCTTTCCAAGGAGAGAGCTGCTTTGACCTCGCTGCAGAGCTTGATGGAGAAGGATTCCCTGCCGCCGTCTATTCGGCAGGAAGCTTTCGATGCGGCGATGAGCATACTTAGAATGAAGCCCGATCAAAGAATCGCTATCTCGTTGAACGTCTTGAGCATGCATCCCGAGCTGCGAGTGCGGGCTCTCGATCAACTTAAGGCCTATCCTGTGCCGGAGATTTCCGGACGGGTCGAACGATATGTCAATGACTCCAATCGTGAAGTTGCCGCGCGGGCGCAGCAAATCATCGCGGACGAGCGGACGAACAGCCAATTTACAAGCCTTCTGGCCAGATTGGATCTCGGCTCGCCTGCGGAAAAGGTCGATGCCGCCAGGCAGTTGGGCGCGCTGAAGGATCTGCGAGCGGTTCGTCCGCTCTTGCGCTCGGCTGCAACGGGTGAGGCTCAACTTGTGGGCACCGTCACTCAGTCTTTGCGGCAATTCGCGCCGGAGTTGGTCAAGTTTGAAGCGCGCGAATTGAGCCGTTCGGCGCCGGAGCTCGGGTTTCGTTTGCGCGAAATGCTTTTTAGCGCATGTGGCAGCTAAATCGAGCTAATACGATCAGGGGTGGAACAGCTGAAAGAGTTTGTCCATCGAAAACTTAAGTCTGACTGGACGGCCATGCGGGCAGGTATCGTTGCGCGGGGTCTTTACCCACTCTGCCAGCAGCTGAACAATATCTCCTTCGCTCAGCGGCATGCCGTTCTTAATGGCTGCTTGACAGGCTACCGACTTTGTGGCCTCCAGTTCGAGCTCGGCGCTCTCGGTCGTTGAGAGGCTCTCAACTATACTTTGAACCACCGTTGCGTATTCTTTATGTGCGAGTTCCAGCGGTACTTGCGTGCAAAACACATTGGAATCGCCTTGAAACTCGAAATCAAAGCCGATCGCTCTGAGCTTTTCCAGGTTGTCCTTTACGGTTGCCTTCTGCTGTCCGGTCAGTTCGAGTGGAACTGAAATGACCAATCGCTGAGAGCTCTCGGTCATGCGGCCGGCCGTCTCTTGAGCGGCAAGTAATCGCTCATAAATAACGCGTTCGTGAGCGATATGCTGTTCGATTATCTCGAGCCCGGCTGGAGTCTCCATCAAGATGTAGGTGTTGTTCAGATAACCGAGAAAACGCCATCCGGCCGGAACAGTTGCGCTTAAACGAGTGCGGGACGGGATCAAGCCGCCCATGCTGGGCGGGCGTGCAGCCACCGGTGGTGGTGTGTATGAGAGGCGATCGCTGAATTTGATCTGGTCGGAAGTAATTCTTGAAAACTTGGGTGCGGATGAAACAGGCTCTGCGTCCGAAGTTTCTCGCACAGATGTCTTCACTGCCGTGTCGGTAGTGGTATTGCCTGTAGTGTAGATCGTCTTTTCAGCACCGGCAGCCGTAGTTGCCATTGCTATCGGCTGGTCTTCGGCGGCGGCTTCTTCTCTCGGTTGCCTGA
>CAZSNX010000373.1:0-4950 GCA_964607945.1 uncultured Candidatus Obscuribacterales bacterium | reverse complement strand
AGCTGGAAAAGGACGGCACGCTGGTAGCCGATCTCGGCAACAATACATTTAGAGCGACAAATGCGGACGGCTCGAAAGTTCAATACACTCAAACCGCCGAAGGCAAAGACAACTTCAAAAGAGAGCTGCAAAAGCTGGATGCAACCGGCGCAAAAACCGGCCCGAAGTATGAGATGACCGTCGACAAGGACGGCAAAATTCAAGGGAAAGAAGTTACTCGTCACAATGAGGGCGGCGGAACTACAAAGGTTCCTGTCGAAGACGGCAAGCTGGTAGAGCAGCAAGGGGACCGCAAAGTCACTCGCGATGCGAATTTAAACGCTACCGAAGTAACCGGCAAGGGCGGCGAAAAGGTGGCGAAAGTCGGCGAGCGCGGCGTCAAGTCCTTGACAGTCGACGAAAAGGGTAATGTGACAGCCGGATTAGGCGACAACAAATTTCGAGCGATAGACACCGAAGGCAAGAAAACCGAGTACAACGAAAAGCCGGTCGCCGGCAAGCCTAATCAGGTAGAGCGCACCTACACTTCTCCGCCCGGACTGAGCACCACCGTCGAAAAAGGTCCCGGTGGAAAAGAAGAGATAATAGAAGCCAAACGCAACGGAGTAACCGCGGCAAAAGTCGGAGATAACGGCGTCAAGTCGATCAAGCTGGACGACAAGAACAATGTCGTGGCAGATCTTGGTGACAACAAAACACGCCTGACCACTGCCGACGGTAAGAACATCGAATACCAGGACAAGGCAGTCGAAGGCAAGCCCGGTCAATTCGAACGCACATTTTCTAATCCGCCTGGTTACAGCATGGCTGTCGAAAAAGATAAGAACGGCAAGGAGAAAATCCTTGAAGTTCGCAAGCAAGATGCCAGTGGCGATAATGTCACCCTGGCAAAGGTTGGAGATAAGAAGGTCCAATCTATTCAGGGAATCGACTCTGAAGGCAAAATCACAAGCAAGCTGGATGACGGAAAGACATTCCGCGTGCAAGGCAAAGACGGAAAGGAAGTCTCCAAATTTACGGAAAAAACTGAAGGAGACAAGACGATTCGCAGCTTCAACCCACCGGCCGGTGTTGAAGTGACGATGGTCAATGGACAAGCGACGGAAGTAAAGTACGACACGAAAGATCGCAAGGAAACATGGAAAGTCGGCCAAGATGGCACCGCTGTCAATCAAGGCGGCAGTGGTGAACCGAGCAAACTCGAAAAGGCACATGTCGACCCAGCCACCGGCGCAATCAAGGGCGAAGCGCAATTACGCGACAAGCAAGGTCAGCCGGAAAAGGTCCAGGTTGCGGTAAATCCAGACGGCACCCGCACGGAGACTCGCATCGCCAAGGACAAGGCCGGCACCAACTACGAGTACAAAACCACCAAGGACAAAAACGGTCATCCAACTGAAGTTCAGCATCCGATTCTCAAAGATGGAAAGGTAGTCGAAGGCACTACGCAGACAACCAAGTTCGACTACGAAAGGAAAGACGGACAAGTCGTCATGAAGGACGGCAAGCCAGAACTGAAGCGCATCGAATTCCAAACCCAGACTGCCGACGGTAATGAAAAATCGCTTGCCTTAACGAAACAGTCGGATGGGAAATGGGGGCTTTCAGAGAGCGTTTACAACCATCAGACCAGAAAGATGGAAGATCGCCCGATGATTGGAAAGGACGGCAAACAGGTTACCTGGGGCGCCAACCCACAAGTCGAAAACGATGGAACCTTAAAGCTGCGAGAAGCCGATCGCAGCTTAAGCAAGTTTGCTCCCACCGGTGAAATCGAACGCAAGCCGTCCGAAGATTTCTCAAAAGGTCCTGAATCTGATGCCGAAAAGGCCGCAGCCAAAAAGCGGACCGAAATAGTTCAAGTCGGAACGCAAAGTGACGGCAAGAAGACCTGGGGGCAGGGTGTCCCGTCGGTAATGAGCCAATGGGGTTTCGACGGATATGGCGCCGACAAGGGAAATCTGACTGAAACCCACATGGGCGATCAGGGTTATACCTATACGATCAGCCAGCAGGTCAAGGATGGTCAGATCGAGCGCCGCGAAACCAAATTCAACACTGAAAAGGGAGTTTCAATTTACTACCGAGACTCCGATGGCAGCATGAAGACCATCAAAGGCGTCACGAGCATGGTCAGCGAGCGCCAGCAAGATGGAAGTTACAAGATTACCTACAATGTAAAAGGTCAAAATTCCGGCGATGCCAACGCCCCCAAGCCGGTAAGCGTAAATACCACCGCTGACGGTCGCTATGTAGACCAGGATGGCATGGCGGTCGGTGGCAAGCTCGATGCGCCGGCTCAGCCGAAAGTTGTCGCTCATACTAAAGCCGGCAACGACGGCAAGCCCGACAATCCACAGGGCAATGTGCGCGGACTGGAGCATCTAATCCGCAATACTGATACGAGCACCGAGGCCGGCAAGAAAAAAGCCGACGATCTCGCCCAACAGTTGATCGCCGAGCAAATGAGGGTCGAAGATCAAACTATTGGCAAAGCCATACAGGACAATAATCGGCCAGCCCAACTCGAAGCCGAGCGCCGCAAAGCCGACCTCGAGTATCAGATGCAGTCGGAGCGCGAGCGGCAGAAGCTAATCGAGCGAGTTAAGAAGGGCGAGTCGGCAGCCGAAAAACCGGTAGAGCAACCCAAAAAGCCGGTCGCTCCGGTCAAGCCCACTCCGCAAGTTCGCCCGGCACTGCCGGTAATACCGTTCGATCCCGGCTACTGCCCGGGCGGTGGTTGACGTCGTTAGTTCTGGCGCCAGGCTGGCGACAAGGCAAATTCAGTAGGCTCACCACCCGGCTTGCGCTGCCGGTGAAACTACCGATCTGACAAATTCGGCGTTAAGCGCCGCCTACTTCAAAGCATCAGCCTTGTGCGGTCCAACCTTTTTGAGATCGACCATCAAATGCGTACTACGCATCAACGCCATTTTTTTCCCGGTAGAGCTGGTTATTTCCGTGTCGACAACTACCATCCGTCCAGATCTGACCACCCGGGATTCGGCAGTGATCGGACCGACCGGATCATTGTCCAGCAGATTCGTGCTTATTTGAATCGAGTATGGAAACGGTTTATCCTTCATTGCTTGCGGATCGTAGTTATTGCCGGCAATCGCCACCGAGGCTACTTCATCTGCCAGCGCGATGATCGCACCGGCATGAAAGACCCGAGTAGGCTGCATAACTGTTTCACTCAATGCCAGCTCTCCGCGAGCGTAGCCATCACCGGTTTCGAGAATTCTTCCACCGATAGCATCGAGCATCGTCCGGCGATTGAAGCCGGCACTCTGCAGATGCTCGATCTCCGTTTGCTTTTGTCCTTCCTTTGACATATCACCGCTACCTTGCTATTCGTTGTTCTAAATCGACCTACAGTAAATCACATAATTTGCCGAACTCAAACTCAACCGATGTTGGTAAGAGAGTAATCTCGTTATTATTAGAGACAACCGCCCAAGCTAACGGTCAAGCAAGTTATGCGACTTAACCTTCGGACGTTCCACAAAGGACTCATTCTGATCGGCTTGCCGCTAATCATCAACGTTTTGCTCGTTGCTGTGTTGTTTTACCTGGTCGTACAGTCGGATAACGAACGCCAGGAAGAATACAGGCAGAAAAAAATCTATGAATGCTCTGCACGCATGGGTTATCTGTTGTTCGACCTAGTCTATACGCTCAACAATATCTTTCTGAGCAAGGACGTAGCCAAGTATGCCCAAGTCAAGCAAGAGCTCTTCTCCTTCGTCAAAGCCAGAACGGAACTCATGTCCCTAGTCGATCGCGACCCGGTTACCAGCGCTCGCTTTCGCAAGATGATCACGACCGACAACCCGCTCTACGGCTACTTCAGCATCCTGCAAGACTTAGCCAACCATCGCCTCAACCTCATAACTTTCCGAGACACGGTCGAAAAGGCCAAGAAAGATGCCATAGTGGCGAGCACCCGGATGTCCGGGACTTTCGGAGTAATAATCGCTGAGTCCGAAAATTACTTGCTCAACAGCCCTAAGAAGCAAGCGGCCATTCGACAAATGCAATTGGCAAGCTTGCTAGGAGGGATGCTGCTGAACATCGCGGCAGCGTTTTTTCTGGTCAGATTCTTCATGACAGATATCGTGCACAGACTAAATGTCATGAAGGAGAACTCAGAACGTCTTGCGAAAGATGAATCATTGCAGCCAGAGCTGTCCGGTTTCGACGAGATAGCCGAGCTCGATCACGCCTTTCACCGAGTCGCTGACGAGCTGAAGCTTGCGGCTCAAAGAGAGAGAGCAGCCTTCGACAAAGCCAGCGACGTCATATGCGCTCTCGATTCGCGGGGGCATTTCACTCGCATCAACGCCGCCTGTGAAAGGCTATTTGGTTATCGACCGGACAGGTTGATTGGGCAAAACCTGCTCGATCTTGTAGCCGACGAAGACAAAGACCGGACCAGCAAAGCACTCGGGTCGACTCAAACAATCTCACCTTCCACTACTTTCGAGAGCACGATCATTCGCAGCGATGACAAGCCGCTGTCGACGCTCTGGTCAATTTACTGGTCGGCGACTGATGACGCGCTCTTCTGCGTCGTTCATGACATAACCGAAAGAAAACAATCAGAGCAATTGAAGAAAGAGTTCCTGTCGATGGTGCGGCAGAATCTGCAAATTCCATTGAGAGCAATCTCCGGCGTCTTTCAACAGTTCACGAATAGAGCTTTCGGCGAACTTCCCGAGTTGGCTTCTAACAAGATCACGATGGCAGGCAACAACATTACTCGTTTGCTCAAGCTTGTCGACGAGCTATTCAAAGTAGAGCAGATGGAGTCTACAACGCTCGAGCTTGACCGCCAGGATGTCGCAGTCGTCGACTTGTTGCAGGAGTCTGTTCAAGAGATTGAATCACTGGCTGAAAAGCGCGGTATCAAGTTGACTGTCGAGTCAGGCGCCACTACCTTTTGTTTGG
>CAZSNX010000372.1:0-4951 GCA_964607945.1 uncultured Candidatus Obscuribacterales bacterium | reverse complement strand
GCCCTCAGAAAGTGCTGCACCGCGCTAACCTCTTCGGCGCCTTTGCCGGCGCTGCCTACCGCTCCAAATACTTTGCTCGGGAGTGCCGGGCCGACTAGTTGAGTTAAGGTCATTTCAGTCAACACCGCGGCATGCCGCCACTTATTAAACTCTTTGCCTGGCTCGCCAGCCCAGTTTTCGATCGCTTGCTTGCCGAATCCTGTCACGCCAACAGTAGTGTGCCATGCTCCTTGCACTGCAGCCTTGAGCGCTGCTTTATTACCCAGCTCGGCGGCGGCAACTATGGCGGCGCGGAACTCCAGCGTTCCGGTCAAGATCATCCCACCATCCATCAGGAGATTCGCGAACTCTTCTATCCCCTCGCCAGTTTCTTGCGCTTTGTTCCAGCCCTCTAGATGCTTGGCCGGCAAGAATTTCATTCGGCCATTATCGAATATAGCTACGTAGTCATCAGGCTTGAATCGCTGCCCTTCTTCGCCGCGCGGGTAAATCTTGTCGCCAACCGGTTTAACGGCACCTGCGATGTTCCAGTTGTTATACGCATACCAACTGGCGTAAGAATACTGCTGGTACTGCTTGACGATAATGTCGCCATTGTCGGCGTGAGTGACCTCAACACCGTACTTCTTGAAATTGAAATCTCCAATCGGTTGTCCTGCTTTTGGATGCGGACTGCCATCCGGCAGCTTGTCCGGGTATTGCATCTTCTGTCCCGCTTTGGGATGCGGGCTACCATCCGGCAACTTGGCTGGATACTTCTGTGCCGGGCTGTTGTCCTCCATCACCATCACTAACTGGTCGGGATTGGCAAATGCTTTGGCCAGCTCTTTTTGAATTTGTTCAACTTTAGGGGCATTTACCTTAAGCCATTTCTCCATTTCCTTCATCGTCTGGATGTTGGCTTCCGTTCGATCGAGAGTCGGCGGAAGCGTGAGGCTGATATTCACCGTGCCGTCGGGTGCCGACTTGAACTGTCCCGGAAAATTCTTACCTTGAATAGCTGTATTTGGAAACTGATAATCACTGTCGGAAATTCCGTAGCCATGCTCTTTCACCAGTCCGCTGAGTGTCGGAAAGGCGTTGGAATTTTTTGTCGCCAGATGCATCTTGTTAATCATCTCGGCCGTTTCGCGAACTTTCATGGCAGTATCAAGCCAGGCTCCAGCAGAGGCAGTCCATTGTTCGAGCTCTCGGGCTGTCATGTCCTTGCGCGGCAACCAGCCGTCCAGCGGACCTTTGCCGCTTGCTTGATCTTTCGGCACATTCAGCCGCTCAATTGCACGCTCAAGTTGACCGGCTTGCCATTTAACAAAAGCATTGCGTAAGTCTTCACGAGCGGCAGCATCCCAACCAGCCGCATTTAGCACTCTTACTATCTCGGCAACATCAGGCAGCTCTCCTGGTTTTCTCTGCAAATCTACTTTCAGATCGAGTGCTACGCGATTAGCGCGCAGCTGCGCTTTGAATAGTTCATCTCCGATTGGCCGGCCGAACAATCCTACTTCTCGTTCAAACGGACCACCAGTTGAAACATTTAGTCCATGTAAATCAAGTTCCTTGAGGCTTTCGACTGCTCCCGTCTCTACCATCCTGGCAAATTCTTTCCAAGCTCGCATCGATTCCGATCCGAACTTGCCCTCGCCCCATTCCTTCTGAAGGGCCTCCAGCTTAATCGGCGGTTTGTCTTCAGAGTTGGGATTGTCCTGCTTCGCCTTCATATTGTCGTACGCGATTGCCTGATTGATCGCAGGCAAGCTGGCCCCAAGCCAGGTCTGCACGAGCTTCTGCTCCTGCGCTCTTTCCTTAGGAACCGGCGTGAGCTTGGCTAAGTCAGCCGGCAGTGCTACTTTGTCCTTCGGTCTTTCCGTTAAAGTTTCAACGGTCGGTGACTTGTCTTTCTCTCTCTCTTTGCCTCTCTCCTTTTCTTCATACTTCATTGCGTCCGCCGGTAGTGCAACCTTGTCCTTCGGACCTTCCTTTGAAATTTCAGCGGTTGGTGGCTTGTCTTTTCCCTTGTCTCTTTCGTTTTCTTCATCCTTCTTTGTGTCCGCCGGCGCGGCCTTAGCTTCACTTGGAGCCATCAAAAAAGTCGTAATTGCAGAAGCCAACATGCCGACTGTAACCAGCCGAGAGCGACCTTTATCGAGATGAGCAGCCACGTGCTCACCTAACTTGAGACTGTTGTGAGCTCCTTTCGTGCCGGCAAATTCCTTCATGATGCGGTCCATCTCGGTGACCGCACTTTTGTAGTCTGGGTGTTCCGGAGGCAACGCCAAATTTGCCGCAAGAGCACGTTGCTTGTCGAGTTGATCTTTTCCTTCTTTATATTCTTTACTGTTCTCTCCTTTATCTAGTTTGACTTTCTCAAGCAATTTCTCCAAATCTTTAACCACCCCATCCCAGGCAGCTTTCCGTTGCGCTTGATCGTGAATGCGCACGCCTTCCTTTGAAATGTCTAGCTGTACCACTGGTTCGGCAGCTGGCTCCGGTCTTCGGCTCGTGTTTAGTCCCTCGACCGGTTTTATCTCATTGCCTTGAGCCTGGGCGGTGCGCTGCTCAGCATTCAGCGATTCAACCTTATCGCGCATGAGGTCTACAAGAGCTTCCTTCTGGGACCTCGACAAGTTCTTGTCGGATTGCAGCTTGCCTTCCAGAAAACCAATTGCGACTTCAGTCACCAGCTGTGGTGCCTTGCTTGGATCAGAAAGCCAGGATTGCGGCAGGGAAACAGTGGTCTTTCCGTCTTTTTGCTCGATCTTAGGACTTTGCGCGTCTGTAAATTTAAAATTCACATCGGCGAGTTGAGAAGCGGGTATCTCGCCGTGTTGAACCAGCATTTCGCGAGCACGCGTGGTTAGAATCTCGGCTGCTTGCTCGGTGTTCAGCTTCTTGTCGGTGGCAAGTTGCTGCAGACGCTTAACGAGATCAGTCATACCTTCGTTGAATTTCGGTAGAGCAGAGAACATCGGCTCTTTGGCAATCAGCTTGTCACCAAGAAGCTCGTTGCGCATCTTCTGGGGTGTTTCGCTTGCCTTGTCTCTGGCTTCAGACAGACCGTCCTTGGCAGCAATAACTGCCTCTCCCTGTGGATTTAGCTCTTTCACCAAGTCGGCTGCCTTATCACTTACAGGCTCCCACTTCTTTGCGTTGGTGTCGGCTGATAATGCCTTGTCCGTTGCATATGCCTCAAACGCTTTCAAGTAAAGCCCCTTTGAGGTAGATTGGCCTGGTTCGACCATCGGCAGACCTTTCTGGAGAAACTCTTTGATCTGCTCGTTTGTCAGTCCCTTACTGCGCAGTTCATCTACGTACGGTGCAAGATCTTTGGCTGCTTCGCCAAATGCTTTGAGCCTCGCTTCCCGCTCTTTTCCTTTGAGTTTGCCGAGCAGAGACTCGACTTCGGTCTTGTCCAGCCCGAGGTGGGTAGAGAGGTCGCTCATGTTTTCAGCACGCGCTCGGCCGGCTGTGGCATCCCTGATAATCGTCTTGCTGTCTGCTAGCGCCTGCCCGATCAACCTTATCTCCGGATGCTTTTCCAAAAATTCTTTGCCTTCAAGCTTGCCGTCGATCACCAGCTGCATATCCGCGCGCAGCCTAGCAGCGTGCGAATCCAAAGCTGGGAACATCTCAATTGCAGACTGACGCATTGCTTCACGTGAAGAAAGTATTGATTGCGGATCGGCAGCAGCCTTTCTGCCGAAGTCCTGGATGTGTCCCAGGTCAATACTTAGTTCCTTTTCGGATTGATGGTGTGGCCCGATCCCTTGGATTCGGCCATCTGCATACACGCGTATACTATCGATTTGAGTTTCGAAGAAGCCATTCCCGCTTGGTTTCGCGATTCTAGCTTTGATCCCATTGCCCGATACCGGAAACTCAACGTACAAATTGTTATTGGCGTCCTTTTTGAAATTCGCAGGAATATCTCTCCTGACATTCGGGAGGTCGAAACCCAGGACTTTAGCCTCAATTGCGTCACGGATCGCCGGCTGAAGCTTGGTCGCCAGAGTCTGCTCAGCGTTTCTCTGCGCCAGCGAACCAAAGGCAGCTGACTCCCAGTGAGAAAGTTCTGCTGGAACTCTTTGGTTTTTCAATTCCCTTGCTACATTCACCATTTCCTGTTCGGTAGTTGGCGTACCGTGCCGCTGGGCGTCCTTTTCTGTACGGGAATTTGCAAATGAGGGAAGAGGCAGTTTGCCGCTGCGAGGTTCGCCTGGGTTGCCAAACTGACTTAGCTCCAGCTGTGGTGGCTTAATACCGGGAAGTAACTTTTCTCGTCCTTCAACTTTATTAAAGTACTTGTGAGTTTGCCCGCCAGCTATATGTGCCTCTAGCTGCCTTCTTACGTCGTCTGACGACTTTGGCATGAACTCGCCATTTACCCCAGAGCTACCTGGCTTGAGATGGATTGCCCACTGTCCGGACCGGTGGTCTCCCTTTATATTGCCGTTCCTGTCCGGCATCTCCCCCTGTTTGATCGCCACTACTTCCGGGTCCATGCCGAAATCTAACGGCACAAATTTGCCGGTCTCCATGTTGATCATCATGCCATCAATGCCCATGCCGTCAGCAGCGGAGCCATGCTGTGAAGGCACGAATACCCATGCTTCCGCCTTGCCGCCAGAGCCGGTCTTCAGTTTCCCGTCTTTTAATGCCTGCATTACTGATTCAGCAGCGCTGAACTCGTAAACATGGCCATGTTGGGGAGAGGCGGGTCTGTCAGTACCGGCATATTGATTGATGAGATCAGCATATACTTGCGCCGCACGCGGACTGGCTCCCGGAGCAAGCACTTTGTCGAAGGCGATCGGCAGACCGGGGTGATCTCGGCCGGTTTCGAGCAGATTGATTGCTGTCTTTATCTGCTCCGGGTGAAGCGTGTTGGTGGCATCCGTACCTGTATTGGCTTTGAGTAGATCGCAAACTTGATTGACATCTCTCAGATGACCGT
>CAZSNX010000371.1:0-4952 GCA_964607945.1 uncultured Candidatus Obscuribacterales bacterium | reverse complement strand
GTGTTTGATGAGCTGTTCAATATACAGCTTCAATTGGCATGGCGCCGGCATCATATGGATGATAACGAATCGGCGCTGGCACTGGAAGAAAGTTCGGAAGGATTGGTCCGGAAGTTCAAGGAGAATCTTCCTTTTAAGCTTACTGGCGCTCAGGAGCGGGTCTTTCAGGAGATAGCGCGAGACCTCGCGTCTGCCAAGCCGATGCACCGTCTAGTGCAAGGTGATGTTGGCTCCGGCAAGACTGTAGTGGCTGTAATGGCGTTTTTGGTGGCGCTGGAAAATGACTATCAAGGGGCGATGATGGCTCCGACGGAAATTCTGGCCGAGCAGCACTACCGGCAGTTTGTGCGCTGGCTGGCTCCGCTGGGAAAGCGATGCGCTTTGTTGCTGGGAAAACAAGGACAGCGCGAACGCAAGCAGATCCAGCAGGATTTATTGTCTGGGCAAGTCCACGTCGCGGTCGGTACTCACGCCCTCATTCAAGAAGGCGTTGAATTCAAGAATCTCGGTTTGATTATCATCGACGAACAGCATCGCTTCGGAGTCAAGCAAAGAGCAGCTCTTAAGGCTAAGGGGCAGAATCCAGAGCTATTGACGATGACAGCAACTCCTATTCCTAGAACATTGGCATTGACTATGCACGGTGATCTCGACGTCTCGGAGATTGACGAAATGCCGCCTGGGCGCAAGCCGATTGAGACCAAAATAGTGCCGCCTTCCAAGAAGAAGGATCTCTGGCAGTTTGTCGACCGAGAAATCGAACGCGGCAGGCAGGCTTACATCGTATTTCCATTAATCGAGGAGTCTGAGACCCTTTCGGCGAAGGCTGCTACAGCGGAGTTCGAGAAGCTGCGGGGCGGAGAGTTTAAGCATCGCCGACTCGGATTGATGCACGGTAAACTCAAACCGCAAGAGAAAGACGAAGTGATGGAGCAGTTCAGGCGGGGTGAATTGGAGATTCTCGTTTCCACGACTGTAATAGAAGTTGGAGTCGATGTTCCAAATTCAACTGTGATGGTGATTGAAAATGCGGACCGCTTCGGGCTTGCGCAGTTGCATCAGTTGCGGGGCAGGGTCGGACGAGGCGCCGAGCAATCATATTGTTTTTTGGTATCGGATATGAAGTCGGAAGCGACACGCCAGCGCTTGGAGATACTAACTAAGACCAATGATGGCTTTGTGGTGGCGGAAAAGGATCTTGAGTTGAGAGGTCCGGGCGAGTTCTTAGGAACGCGCCAGAGCGGTTTACCGGACCTTTTCCTGACGGATCTGATCAATGATGCTGAGATTCTCGAGCAAGCCAGGCACGCGGCGATCGATCTGATTAAGGCAGATCCGAATCTGCTGCATCACCGGCAATTGCGTACTCGGGTGGAGGTCGTGCTCGATTCGCTTGAAGCGGATTTGATCGGCTCGGGTTAAGGCTTGCGTTTCTTTTCCGCCGCAATTTTCAAGAATGTTGCCGCCAGGTCTTCCAGAGATTCTCGCGAGTTCTTGGATTGTGAAACTTCCGGTAATGCCGAGCGGAGGTCGAGCGTGGCTGCTTCTGGGTGAATCTTCAGGCTGGCCAATACCTTGAAGCGCTTAGACGATTGCTCCAGCGCTTCAATCAAAGCATCGCGAATCTCTTCTTTGCCCAGTATCAGCGCTAGATTGGAAGTAGCGAGATTGAGGGCGGAGAAGATTGGTGCCACCGACACCGGTGCTTCTATCTCTTCTGATTTGGCATACTTGCCCTTGATGATGCCGCGTTCGCGCATCGTCTCCAGCGTGCTGAGAATAGTGTAGCGATCGAACGGCAGCTTGTCTGAAAGCTGCTTTACACTTAATCCGACTTCCACCAGCAGCCAGATTTTCTTGGCGGTAACGCCTGTCTGTGAGTCGAGCTTACTCCAATCAGGAGTTTTGCTCACAGCCAGCGGAACGCCGCTGGGCCATTCGAGCGCCCTCAGCAGTTTTGGCAATTCATCGGAACGCCTTGCTCCCTCCATCAAGAGTTTGTATGGCTCCTTCTCGGAAAGTGAGCGATCGACTAATATGCTCGGATCGAGATCGCGCCGCTGTTCAAAGACGAAGTTAAGTGGTTCATTTCTGGTTAAGAGCTCGAAAAGAGCGTGCTCGCCGGCCAGATGCAAGAAGTTGGTATGAGCGATTTTACCTAAACGCACCGCTACTTCGGCGACCGGTTTGCCGGCGCGGCCGCTCAGTTTCAATATGCCTGTTTGCCGGGAGCCTAAGACCGTTTGCACGACGGTCGGCAAGTCGAAAAAGGCAAGATTCCCTTGCAATCCAGGTGTGCTGAAGGGAAGCTTCCCTGAAAGCCGGCGATTGATTACTTCGGTAACCTCGCGTGTAATATCGGGAAAGTAGGTTTGCAGCTCCTCGAAGGCCTTTCGCGGCAGCTTTAAAAGTACCGCTTCTTCCGGCACACGAACCGTGGCGTTGCGCCGGGCGTCGTGCAGAATCCCCATCTCGCCGAAGCAATCACCGGAAGTCAAATAAGCTAGGACTTTCGGTGGATTGCCGCTTTCGAGCACTTCGACCGAGCCTTCCAAAATAATGTAGATTGCGTCAGCTTCATCGCCTTGTTTGAAAACCATGTGGCCCGGCCCGCAGCGCACCTCATCGAAAAGCTGCGTGATTCCGGACAATACGCGCTCACTCAACACTCGAAAAATCGAGCGTTCTTTCAGAAATTGAACAATTTCGTCTTTCGTCTGAATCATTCTGCGCCTGCGCGCTGATTTGCTTACTGAGTGGCGCTGTCAGCATTGGTGGAGAGGGCAGCTCCAGGTTGCGCCGGCTTAGAACCGGGTGGACCGTTCGGCGCAGCGGGCTTGGCGGTTTGAGCCGACGGCGCCAACTGTGTCTCAGGGTTTGCCCCGGGCGGAGCTGCTATCTGTTTTATCTTATCGAGATTTGCTCGAGCCGTGTCGCTGTATGGACCGCTCGGTTGTAAGCTCAAGTACCCTTCAAGTGCCGGAACAGCTTCCGCTGTGTTGTTTTGGGACATGTAGAGCACTCCCAAAGCGTAATAAGCATTGGCAAATTTGGGATCGAGCTTGAGCGCTTCGCGATACCGTTCAAGCGCAGCCTCTCCGTCTCCTTGCCCTGCCATCGCCAGTCCGAGATTGTAATTGGCCTGAACGCTGGAAGGTCTCAGCTCGAGCGCTCGTTTGTACTCGGTTGCCGCATCGGGATAAATTCGTTGAATCAGATAAACATTACCCATATTTATGTGGGCTTCGGCGAAATCCGGATTGATATCCAGGGCATGCCGGTATTGGGCGGTGGCGCCGGAAAGATCTTGGTGGCGTTGTAAGGCCAGTCCAAGATTGTTGAAAGCTTCAGCCGAGCGCGGGTTGATCTGTACGATGCGCTGATAAATACCGATTGCGTCGTCGTACTTGGACTGATCTTCGAGATTATCGGCAAGCAATTGCAAAATCTTCAAATCATCGTGTTTGCGATCGAGTAAACGGCGGTAGATTCCTTCGGCCTGAGACATTTGTCCTTCGGATTCATCGAGTGCGGCCAGTTCAAGCAAGGCCGTGCGGTCTTCCGGAGAGAGAGAAAGTGCGGTTTCAATTGCCGATCGCGCCCCCACCTTATCCTTTAGCTTAAAGAGAGCTTCTCCCAGCTCACAGTAAGCCGAGGCATCGTTTGGCTCAAGGCTCAGCCCCTGCCTGTAGTAGTCGACTGCCTGGCTAAGTTCGCCTTGCAGCATTAAGGTGCGACCAAGGTTTATCAGTGCTTCGCCATCGTTTGGATTAAGAGAGATGGCGGTGCGAAACTCTTGCTGCGCCGAAGGAAGATCGCCTTGTCTTTGCTTGACGATGCCAAGATTGTAGTGAGCATTGGGGAATGAGGGGCTCAATGAAATGACGTGTTCGTAAGCGCCGGCGGCGCCTGCGAAATCTTCGGTCACGTGCAGCAGATAGCCGAGACTGTAAGCGGTGTCGGCGTCTTTGGGGTCGAACCTTTGGGCTTGCCGGTATTCCTCAATAGCGGAGGGATAGTCCTTTTGCTTGGACAGGACATCTCCTAATTGAGCGTGCCAATCAGCTCTGTCCGGTTTCATAGCGATTGCCGCTTTGAACTGTTCTACCGCACCACCCAAATTGCCCTTCAGGCTGTAAGCAGTAGCCAGCAGGGCGTGTGTTTCCGGTGCCGTCGAATCAATCGACAGCGCTCGCTCAAACTCGGCTGCGGCGGTGTCATAGTCTTTGAGTGCAAGTAAAGTTGTAGCGTAGTTGAAATGGATGGAAAAGTTGCTCGGGTCTTGGGCCAGCACCTTTTTGTACTCTTCGGCCGCTAACTTGTTCTCTCCTTTGTCCTGATAAGCGGCAGCCAGCTGAGCACGTGCTTTCAGATGGTTGGGATAGGCCTGGACGACCTGTTTGAGCTCTACGATTGCTCCGTCCTTATTACCTTGTGTTCGAAACGCCATACCGAGGTTTAGCCGCATCAGCGGCGTGTCAGGTCTCAGTTTGACCGCTTCTTGATATTGCGCGATCGCATCGTCCAGGCGACCCTCCGACTGCAAAATCAATCCCAGCGATTCATGGGCGAAAGCGTCATATGGTCGCAACTCAATCGCTTTCTGATATTCCGCCCCGGCGTCATCCAAATCTCCGTGTTGTTGGAGGGCCGCACCGAGGGTGATATGAACAAGCGGATCGGCCGGGGCGCTCAGGGCGACCATTTTAAGCAATCCGATTGCTCTTTCCAGGTCGCCCGCTTTGAAATAGGCGATGCCTTGGTAATACCTCTCCTGCAGAGGTTTGGGCATTGCTGTCATTGGTGTAGAGATAGCGGCCGGAGCAGTCGCAGACAGCGCCAGCGTACAAGCCAAGATCAATCGCTTCACTTTGCAACCACCTTCCATAATGGGTCCAAAATTTGGAGAGGATTCAATACTTACACCCGACAGTTTTATTGAACGCATCAAT
>CAZSNX010000370.1:0-4967 GCA_964607945.1 uncultured Candidatus Obscuribacterales bacterium | reverse complement strand
GTGTCCTTCCCGCTGCCTCCACAGGGAGAGGCACTTGCCGCTAAGTTGCAAGGCGTGGAGATCTATCAAAGCGACAGCGATGCATTGGGAGATCGTCAGCCGTTTCTGTTGATTCATGGCGGCAACGGCGAACACCTCAAGCTGTTTCATTGGGAAAAGGTCTTAGCGCGATTCGGTAAGGACGAGCGCTTTGCCAAGCGATACAAGCCTTACCTGCTGCGCTACAACTCCTCTAAACTGCTGGAGGAACTCGTGCCGGAAGCGCGAGATGCTGTGCTTGCACTTTCCCGGAGTTGCAATGCAAGGCCGATCACCATCATGGCTCTAAGCATGGGTGGAAACATCGCTGAAATAGCCATGGAAGACCCTGACTTCAACTTGGCCGTCGATCGAGTAATCGCTTTGGGAACACCGTTTCACGGTTCACCATTGTTCTCTGCCGATTGGTTTCAATATAGTTTATACAAGAGCCGCGTGCTCTCCGTCTTTAAGGTATTGGACAGCCTCGATTACCGGGTGTACTTCAGCTGGCACAAGAACTACCAGCAAGATTTGAAATGGGACGACTCGGACGATCTGGTTCCGCAAGTCGGGCATTTTCGGTCGAAGTTGCCGTTCGGTCCGAAGGGCGACCTGACTGTGGCGCGCGACACGAGCGCCTTGCTTTCGGCGGCCAATCGCAATCACAAGATTCACAAGCAGAAGTTTACGACCTTCGCTGGTTATCTGATTAACCCTTACGTTCTGGACAAGGAGCGCGACCGTCTTCGTTGGAAGCTCTTTGCGCCGTTTCGCTTCATGGGAACCCAAATTCGAGCGCAAGCTGGACGGGAACAAGCTGCTCTGCTGGTACTCAATCGCGAAATTAGCAAAATCGACTCCGGTCCGGCCGGCTCAGAGCTGGGAGCGGGACGCCATGTCTATGCTCTCAATGATGGTATCACTCCGGTCAGCAGCGCGCTTTTCCTGCCCGATTCCATCTGTCGAACTCACCTGCTCTTGCGCGAATCAGACCTTCTGGCAATAGTTCCTTACATAGATGTGGCTCAGGCCAGAGCGTTTAGAAACATCGATCATGTTACCTTCGTAGAGGGAAAGCCGCCGCATCACGGCTCGAACCTCGTGCGCGACTCAATGCACCCACAAGAAGGGATGCACGATATCTTTGACTGGATGTTGGCAGAAGTGCTGCAGTGCCGTGTCAATGAAATGAGCGCCTTATCCTCCTTGCGTTAACTTCAGGTGATATGAAGCGGAATTTGACTTAGTCAGTTTCGCGCTGGAATGAAACGATGTCTTTACGGGCTCCTTCCCATTGCTCGACTTGGCGCAGCGCCGGTGGTAATGCTGGTTGCATGTTTCTGGTCGGCTGTGCAACTGCGCTCAATTGCGGCGGAAGCGGTAATCTAATTTGAGTTGGCTTTGGCTCTGGCTTGTTGAGATCTGATACTGCCAGCGGAGTGCGATCGGATGCACTTCGTAAGGTCAAGAATAGCTTTCCTAAAACTTGTCCCTTCAACAACTTGGTAGCATCGTTCGGGGTAACAGAGACAGTAACCGAGTTGGAGGCGACAGCGGCTCTGGCTGCGCTGCCCTTTTCAAACGAGCCACCAACTGCGACAACCTCGACATCGGACAAAATAGGGGCCGCTTCTATGCGGTCGCCGCTGCCTCTGATTGACATTATGTCAACATGGCTACCGGGAGTCATAAAGAGCGTAGAGCCGTTTGCGGTGTCGACCGGGATCGTGACAGCCCGGTAACCGGCTCGCAATTGCGTTTGGAAATCCGGCTGGTGCTGATTGGTCGGACTGCTGGACCTTTCGACATAAACAACTTTGGCGGGCTTATTGGCTTGCTTTTCCAGGTCGGCTAGCTTGCCCTGCATGTTTCGTTGGTGCTTGTCCATCTCGGCGGTAACTAGAAAGGTGGTTCCCAGCCCTAGCCCCAATACGGTCACAATCATAATTTGCGGAGGAACCCGCAGCAGAATCAGAAGGACGTTTCGCGTCGAATTCATTGTGCATCTCCCCAAATAGCTTGTCCTTCACCATTGACGCAGGGACCAGGAAAAAGGCACACAGTAATTACCCTGGAGTTTTTTCGGGGAAGTTCCTGGAAATCTTTTGAAGGTAGTCAGCCGCTCAATTTGAATCGACGCTCGTTTACAGCCAATACCTTCTTCTTTTTGTGTGTTCAGGGCGTTTCCGTGCCTTGCCACCGGCTGGCATGTCTTTCCATCTGGCTTGCTTGTACCTCATGTTCCATCAGGCGCAGCACTTGAGTGTAATCCTTGAACAGCTCGGAGATCGGAGCGGTGGGGACTGCTGTCCGCGCAATCAATTGCTTGCGATTTAACGACTCACCTGGCATCGGCGCTTCCGGCTTTTTGCTGTTTCGACTCGACTGGTTTGGCAAGCTGCGGCGTTCGGCGGCCGAGGGCTCAACAAGTTCAGCAACTCCAAATCCGGTGCGTTCTTGTTCGGCAACTGCCACTACATTTAGTGACTTCTGCATGATTGGAAGCGCTTGACGCATGAGCGGCTCGGCCTTTTGAAATTCGTTCTGCCTGAGATAGAAGAAGGCTAAATCATTCATTTTGAGAGCTGCTTGCCAGCTGTGTCGACCAAACACCTTCTGGTCAAGCTCATGCGCAGCGATGAACATTTGCTCGGCGCGCTCGAGGTTGCCTTGATCCAATGAAATGTTTGCCAAGCTCGTAAATGTATCTGCCAGCTCTTCATATCGGTATTTGTCCTTTGGGCTTATCATAGCCGGTAGGCTCTTGAGGCTGCTCAGATTTAAATCGGCTAGCTTGTCCAGGTCTACCTGGGTGTCCTCAAGCTCAGCGACAAGGCGGGCCTTTGTGGTGGCCGCCAGCTCCTTTTCCATCATGGCTGCTAGTTTGAAATTGCCGCTGAGACGGTAGAAATCACGCAGACCCTTTAAGCTGCTCGAATAGCGCTCGTCGAGTTTTCCGAATCTTTCGGACAGTTCAAGTGCCAGCTTAAACTCTCTTTGACCTTCGTCAAAGTCATGGCGCGCCAAAGCTGCCTTTGCAAGCTCGACATGCTCCCTCCAGTTCCTGTCGGCCGGAGAGCGGTTCAACTCGGACCACAGCCCCGGCAATTGTGTTCCACCGGCAATTGCCAGGAGCAAAACCAAGCAAGCCAGCGTTCTAGACTGCCAGCTTGCCAGGGGAGCGGCTCGCTTGCGAAGCGGGCGGCTCAGCGGTTTGTAGCCGGGCGTAGACGAGAGACCGCCGTCTAACTCCGTGCTTAAGGCTGATAGTTCGTCCTTAAGGTCAGCCATTGATTGTTGACGCATGTTTGGATCTTTCTCAAGCGACCTTAACACTATTCGCTCGAGTGCTCTTGGGATATGTTTGTCCGGGCAGACGGCGTTAAATGGTTTCGGGATGTCATCGATCTGCATGTTCATGGTATCGAGAATGGTGTCGCCTACCAGCGGCGCCTGTCCGGATAGAGCCTCGTACATCACGCAACCAACTCCGTAAATGTCCGAGCGCGCATCAATCTCTTTGCCGAGACATTGTTCGGGGCTCATATACAAAGGGCTGCCGAAGACTTCTCCGGTTTGAGTCAGTCGCTGGGCGTCCTGGTCGGAAGTAGGAAGAAATTTGGCGATCCCGAAATCGAGAATCTTAACGAAGTCAGGGTCTCCGTTAACATCGACAAGCATTACGTTGCTCGGTTTGAAATCGCGGTGGAGTATGCCTTTGGCGTGTGCATGCTCCAGCGCGTCGCAGGATTGCACAAGGATATGTAGTAAGCGGGCGATGTCCGGCTGCTTAGCAGCTCCAATCAGTTCAGTGAAACTCTTGCCCTCAAGATAGTCGATCACCATATAGGGAGAGCCGTCGTCAGATAGTCCGAAATCCAAGACATTAATAATATTGGGATGCGACAAGGCGCTGATCGCTCTGGCTTCTTGAGCGAAACGCTTGAATTTCAAATCGTTCAAACGAGAGGATTGCTTAAGTAACTTGATTGCAACTACTCGATTGAGAAGAAGATGCTTTGCTTTGTAAACCAAGCTCATTCCGCCTTCACCCAAGAATTCCAGCAGCTGATAATGATCTGCTATAACGGTACCGATTAGCGATTTGATGAACGTGCCACCGCGGGGCAGAGGCTCCTTTACGGGGCATCTCTCGGCAGTTAACAGCAATGTTCCGTCTTGCGGACAGGTCTGGCTGGCCAAGTCGAAATTGAGCCCACAGGTCGGGCAGCATTTTTCAAATTCATTTGAGGACGTCTCGTTTGTGCTCACGGCCTATTCCCCGTGACCGGCGCGCCCCAAAGTCAATGGCCGTCACTAGAGTCCATTCTACCGACTGGCTATGGACGTCGTTAATCATAGTCAGGATTGTTTACGCTGTTGCTGCTCGTCAAGAAGACCGAACGTTCCTTCAATCGGAGGGCTGGGTGCCATCCGGCTCAGTGTTTTTCTTGCTCGAAACGAGACATATGGATTATCGTCTTCTGTCAACAAGTCCAGCATCTCCAAGGAGAGATGATAGTTTTCTGCCAGCGAAAATCGGACATCGGGACATTCGTCTAAAATCAATCGCCACAGACCTTCTTCCGGTGTATTTGTATTTTCCGCAACTGCAGCTCGAACATCCGACTCGCAATGAGATGCTAGTTCAGCCAGAGTAATTGCCGGTGTACGAGGATTCTCAGCGATCTTTTGCAAAAGACCGGTTACGGCTCCTTTGGCCAAAAGAGCCAGCAATCTTGGCGGCGAGTTCGGATTGCCTGCGACCAGCCATTTTATGCGCTCAAGTTCATGGTTGGCTGATTCCGGCGAAGATTTCTCGATTGAAGAAGAGTGATTGTCTATGCTTGCTTGCTGTAGCCTGGAAATGATGCTGGCAACAGAGGCATGCAGGTTGTCGTCGGGAACTTCTGGATCTATCTCTTGAATCAAGCAGAACGCCATTT
>CAZSNX010000369.1:0-4991 GCA_964607945.1 uncultured Candidatus Obscuribacterales bacterium | reverse complement strand
CATCGTTTCACCTCGACCAGAAGTATAACCGTGCAGCCGCCAATCGAGCCAGATAAAGTCAACTATTGCCAGCCGAAACCAAGGAGATTGGCAGTAGTGCTGCCTGATTCAACCGTGAGCGCGGCAAAGTACCCCTCGCGCCCGTTTAGCGATTTGCGGCATGCTAACATTGGAAGTCGTTCTTTTCATCACGGGAAACACAGACAAAACCATGACAGCTAGGAGCATTGCTAGAGAGCTAGCGGTTATAGTCTTTCCTCAGTTGCCGAAAGACCGGCAGAAATTGGAGAAAAGCGAGATACCGTCCCTGGTCGTGAAAGCGGTGGCGATGCTTTGCGACTATGCCAAGCAGAACCTGTCGGACGCTAATGGTCTTTTGCTGAAAGCATCTGAATCTATAGCAGAAATCGAGTCGGACCACCCACTTAATGCCCAAAACGTAGAAGAGCTCGTGCCGGTGCCGGTCACCACCGAACAGTTGCGGCAGCAACTCGAGCTAATCGAGCGAGCGCTTTACTTTGTTTCGGAAGCGCTCGATATTCCCGAAACTCTGGCGCAGGTAGGCAAAACGACAGTCCAGACTACCTGCAGGAAATGCAAGACTTCTGCCGAGCACCATCTCGAGCACACGAACCCCAGCGAAGTGAAGGAGTTTCTCAATCGGCTGGTAGAAACATATTTCGATCATCGCGACGAGATTGACGAGTTCATCAAGCAAGCTCGCGCGAAATGGAAAATCGAGCGAATGGTCAGCATTGATCGCGATATCATCCGCCTGGCCTGTGCCGAAGCCTTTTTTATGCCGGACATACCGGTCAACGTCTGCATTAGTGAAGCGGTCGCACTGTCTCATCGATTCGCTGACGAGCGGGCGGCCAAATTCATCAACGGCATTTTGGGCGATCTGGCTGACGTTGCTTCGAGCTTCAGGCGCTCCGGTGTCCTGACCAATCTGGAAGCAACACAACCAATGCCCGAAATTCAACCGAAGTAAAAAAGCGATGGCAGACAACGAACAATCACAACGTCCTGGCTGGTGGGGTAGTACCCTATCCAAGCTGAAATCAGCACTTTCTCGCACAAAGGAGGCGGTGGTCGATTCAATCGTCGACCACACCGAGGCACCGCCTGCCGAGTCATATGGCGATCAGCCAAGAAACCCGCAAGAATCTTCCGGAGCAGTTGCCATTCAAGAATCGGTGATACCGGTAGCACCGCCACCACCGCCACCACCGCCGCCCCGTGAAATTGACGATGACTACCTCGAAGAGCTGGAAGAGAAGCTTATCAAAGCAGATCTCGGATTATCGACCGCCGAGTTGCTCGTAAAGGATTTGCGTCGAGATGCAAAATCGAAGGGCTGGAATTCACACGACGTCGAAGCATTTCTAAAAGCCGAATTCAGAGCTATCCTGTCGGCTGCGCCTAGTCCGGTACTCAAGTACAAGGAAGGTCAGCTCAACATCATCCTGGTAGTCGGAGTCAATGGCACCGGCAAGACTACAAGCATCGGCAAACTTTGCTGGCGCTTGAAGAGCGAAGGCAAGCGCGTTCTGATGGCGGCAGGCGACACATTTCGTGCCGCAGCGGAGTCCCAATTGGAAATCTGGGCTGAGCGAGCCGGTGTCGATATAGTGCGCTTGCCCGACGGGTCCGACCCGGGCGCCGTCGTGTTTCAAGCGGTGCAAAAGGCAAAGGACGGCAGCTATGATGTCCTGGTGATCGATACGGCTGGACGTTTGCACAATAAAGCCAATCTGATGGCCGAATTAAAAAAAATACGGTCCGTTCTGGACAAACATGCTGCCAGTCATGAACTGGAATCATTGCTGGTAATCGATGCATCGACCGGGCAGAACGGCATGCAGCAAGCAAAGGTTTTCACCGAGATTTGTCCGTTGACAGGGGTTATTTTGACGAAACTCGATGGCACCGCCAAAGGTGGCATCGTGTTCAGCATTGCGCGAGACTTGAAGATACCGGTCAAGCTGATTGGACTGGGCGAGAAGATCGATGATCTCAGAGACTTCGAGCCGGAGCTGTTTGTCGAAGCTCTGTTCTAGGCAAACGGAGTTGCATGATGAGCGAACGCAAGGCGGAAAAGGACAAGGTAGTCTATGCGCTCAGCAGTCCGTCGCGTTGCCACAACTGCGATCGCCGATTGGAAATCGGCGAAATAGTAAAGTTGAAAGAAGGCAACGACGATAAAGAGGCCTTTTGCCGAACCTGCTCGCAATTAGACAAGCTGGAAATGCTGCCTGCCGGCAACGCTGTTATTACACGCCTGGCAAGGAAGCATTCGTCGACCAGTTTTGCAGTCGTAAGGTGGTCGGAAATCTGGAAATGCTACGAAAGGCAAGGAATGCTGGTCGAGCCGGCGGCAATAGACAAGGCCGAAATTGAGAGCGGCATCAAGCTAACCAAGCGAGAGCATCGCAAATAGCAATGTTAGGATTCCACCTCTCCGGCTCGATCAGATAGATTGGATCGACTCCAATGCATCCGGATTCTCCACGCTGGAGAGATCTCCTAACGGCTCGCCCAGATACTTCTTGCGAATGCTGCCCCGGACAATCTTTCCGGAGCGCGTTTTCGGTAAAGCGTTCACAAAGTACAACTGATCAGGGCGCAGAGGTCCACCGAGACTTTTTGCTACTTTATCGAGCAGCTCTCGCGAAAGCTCAGCGGAGGGCTGGACAGTCGGCACCGTCACCACAAAGCAGACGATCGTCTCGCCTTTGACTGCGTGCGGCACACCGATTACCGCAGACTCGGCAACCGATGGGTGTTCGATCAAAATCGCCTCTACTTCACCCGGTCCTACTCTCTTGCCGGCTACTTTTATTGTGTCGTCAGACCGGCCGAAGAGGAACCAATTGCCGTCTTGATCGACTTTAGCCCAGTCACCGTGATACCAGACATGTGGAAAGCGGCTGAAGTAGGTTTCGAGATAGCGGTCGGGATCTTTCAGGAATCCCTTGGTCATGGATGGTCCAGGTTTCTTGCAAACCAGATGGCCGATTGCGTCTCGGAGCGGTTTGCCCTCTTCATCAAAGACATCCACATCCATCCCGAGTCCAGGCGCACCCAGACTGCACGGCTTTAGTGGCATCACCGGCAGTGGCTGCAGCAAGCAACCGACAATTTCCGTGCCACCGGAGATGTTGATGACCGGGCAGCGCCGCTGTCCGACTTTGTTGAAGAACCACATGTAACTGTCAGGATCCCAGGGCTCGCCGGTCGAACCCAACAATCGCAAACTGGAGAGACTGTTCTTGTCTGTCCATTCGTCGCCTAAAGGTCTCAGCACCCGGACGACAGTCGGACTGATACCGAGCGTTTTCACTTTGTGCCGCTCGACTATTTCCCAAATTCGATTCGGTTGCGGATAATTCGGAGCGCCCTCGAACACAACCATTGTGCCGCCCCAGAATGTAACGCCAATCATCTCCCAAGGTCCCATCATCCAACCGATGTCTGTCACCCAGAAGAAAACATCATCACTCCTGACATCGAAAGCAAATCCCAGCTCCTTGGCAATTTGAGCCAACGCGCCGCCGTGAGTATGCACCGTCCCTTTCGGTTTGCCGGTCGTCCCTGACGTGTAGAGATACATTGAGGGATGCTCGGCTTCAAGCAAGGAAGTGTCCGGAATCTCAGTCACGGACTCAATCGCTTCCTGCCAGTCGAGATCTCGACCTTCGACCCAATTAGTTTGATGCTGCGAGCGCTTGAGCACCACGATGTGCTCCAGCAAAGGCAATGACTCGGCAGCCTTGTCTGCATCAGGCTTTATGGCAATCTCCTTGCCACGGCGAAATCCGACATCTGCAGTAAAGAGCACCTTTGTCTCGGCATCTGACAAGCGAGCAACCAACGGCGCATCTCCAAAGCCGCTGAAAATCGGCACGGCGACGGCACCGATCTTCAAGCATCCGAACAAAACAGCAACCACTTCCGGCACCATCGGCATATAAATGCCGACCGAATCACCGGCGCCGATACCCAACTTGACCAAAAGCGCCGCCACACGTGACGAAAGCTCATGAAGCTCACCATAAGTAAGTTGACGGCTCGAACCGTCGTCGCCTTCCCAGATGATTGCCAGGTGGTCTCGACCGACACTGGTCCGGTTGCCAACAGAACGTCCGGCTTCAAGTTGCCAATCCAAGCAGTTCTTGAAAATGTTCAGCTGCCCGCCGACAAACCAGTTGGTCCACTCAAATCCTTTGGATTGATCGACCAGCTTGTCGTACGGCTTATCCCAGACAAACCCCATGTAATCCAGCGCTGCCTGCCAAAACCATTCGATATCACCAGTCGACTTGGCCACCAGCTCTTGCCAGTCCTTAATGCCGTTCTTCTTCATGAAATCGGTCACGCGGCAGTTCAGGTATTCACCGGTCGGCTGCCAGATTACATCCGTCATGGTTAAGCTCATAATGTCACTCGTCAAGGCTGTATGGGGAAGCGAAAAGTTATTATACTTGAGCCTGAGTGAACTCGGGATCATGGACTGGCTGCCGATGTTTGTAGGAATAGCATGCCTTCTTGTCTTCCTCGCGATGGCGGGGCTGATGTATGCGCGCAAGTTGTCGACTTTGCTGGCACTGCCTTTGATGGCAATACTGATTGCAATAATTGGCGGAATACCGCCTGAAGACATTCTGTCGAAAGTGATTGGCAAAGGTGTGGTGCAACTGAATGTTGCCTACACAACCACCATGATCGGCGCGATGCTGGCCGTGTTGATGAATAAGCAGGGCATTGCAAAAGCGGTTGTGCGCTGGGTTGCCGAGTTCGGCGGCGACAATCCGTTCATCTTGAGCATCTTGCTCACGGCAGTTACAGGACTTCTCTTTTCGACCTTGGGCGGACTGGGCGCCGTCATCATGGTGGGAACGATAGTACTACCGGTAATGCTGTCGATTGGGCTCAACAGCGTGACCGCCGGCAGCTTGCTTTTGTTCGGGATTGGAATCGGCGGGATG
>CAZSNX010000368.1:0-5004 GCA_964607945.1 uncultured Candidatus Obscuribacterales bacterium | reverse complement strand
TGGGATGTTATCAGCTGCTTTGCCAGTGGTCGGCTGCCGGCAAGCTCGATTGGTCTAAAGCTCGTTGCTTCGCCTTGGATGATTATCTGGATGCCGAGGAGACCAAGACTTTTGCCTCCTTCTTGCACGAGCACCTCTACAAACATATCAATCTGCCGATTGCGCAGCGCTACAACCCTCGCTTCAATGACGACTACGACAGATTAATTGCCAGTATGGGCGGCTTGGATTTAACGATGATTGGCATCGGAAAGAACTGCCACGTTGCTTTCAACGAGCCTGGCACACCAAGGTCCAGCTGGACTCATTGCGTCTGGCTCGATGAGTGCACCCGCCAGCAGAACGCCGCTTATTTCGGCAGCATCGAGCAAGTTCCAAAGAGAGCGGTTACGATGGGCTTGCATACCATTCTGCAAAGCCGGCAGCTCATTTTGCTTGCCAGCGGGGAAAGCAAGCGCGAGGCTTTGAAAAAGGCACTGGCTGAACCTACAACGGCGTCGGTTCCGGCATCGTTCGTTCAGGAGCATAAAGCTTTGACTGTTTTGACTGACTTTTAAGATTGATCCTTTCGTTTATCTTTCACGGTCAGCAAACAGTGCGAGCGTATGCTTAAAATAGGTTAGTCCGAAATCTCCACCGCTCGAACGTTTATGCACTTTCGAAAACAGACTCGAATGTCGCTCGCTCTTACCGCCAGAGAAGCAATTGCTCTGGCGATAACAATCTTATCGTTTTTGATAGCGGCTCCGCTTCGCTGCCAACAGACGCCGGCGGAAAATATCCCCCCGGATGTAACCATCTCAAATCCAGACGCACCGTCTGCGGTGCTTTCGACACCGTCCAACACCAGAATGCCCAGTGAATCCGCACCCGGCATGGTCAATGGAACGTCCCCGGCAGTCGAATTCTTCAAACCGGTCGGCTGGCCATTCTCTGGTTCCAACTCGCCAGCGGCTGGCGCAAAAACGGGGCAGCCTCCGGGTTTTTCGGGTAATTCGGCCGGGCAAAGTACCGAATTCGCCCCCGGTCTTTCTACTCCTCCCTCCGGGCAGCCTCCCGGACTGGCTCCGGGACTTTCAGTCAATGGCTCGGGTCGCCCATCCACCGCCCTCGGTCAGACGCCGGCCCGCCCCAGCTGGATGCCGTCCGGACTGGTCGGACTACCAGCACCGGCAGCGACGCAGAAGGATCCGCTGGCGGTGATTGATACCACTAAAGGTACGATCGTAGTAAGGCTCTTCCGCAAATTGGCACCGAATACGGTGACACACTTCATGTACGTTTGCCAGTCCGGTTTTTACAACGGACTGACCTTCCACCGCGTCATGCCTGGAGTATTAGTGCAGGGCGGCTGCCCGCACGGCAACGGTTCCGGATACTTCGTCGATCCGGTATCACAGCAACCGAAATTTGTAATGCCGGAGATGAGCCCGAATCTCAAACACAATGCAGCGGGAGTGGTCGGCATCGCCAGAGCCGGCAAAAGCCCGCTATCTGCCAGCAGCCAGTTCTATATCACAATGTCGCCTCAACCTCGTCTGGACGGCGCCAGCTCCATCTTCGGTGGAGTTCTGTCGGGCATGGATGTCGTCAATCAGATTCAACCCGGCGACAAGATATTAGGCGTTAGCATTCAGGAGCAGCCTTAGCTGCAAAGGAGTCAAATTCATGCAAAAATTACTTTCCGGACTGCAGCATTTCCAGTCGCACGTGTTTCAATCACACAAAGAGCTGTTTGAGCGCCTGGCGTTAGGCCAAAATCCAGACGCTCTCTTCATCACCTGCTCCGATTCTCGAATCAATCCAAATCTGATCACTCAGACCAATCCCGGTGACATTTTCATCCTACGCAACGCGGGCAACATTATCCCACCATATGGAACAGACAACGGCGGTGAAGTCGCCACTATCGAATTCGCCGTGGCCGGACTGGGTGTCAAGGATGTGATCTTGTGCGGGCACTCGCAGTGTGGAGCCATGAAAGGACTCTTGCACCCGGAAGATTTGAAGAACCTGCCGGCCGTTATGCGCTGGCTTTCTCATGCCGAAGCCACCAGGCGCATCGTCGAACAGAACTACTCAAGCGAGGGGCTCGATCAAGACCAGCTCTTGAATGTTGCTACCCAGGTCAATGTCCTGATTCAACTCGAGAATCTGAAAACTCACCCATCTGTAGCCGTCAAGCTCTCTCGCGGCGAGCTGAATCTGCATGGCTGGATCTACAAAATTCAGACCGGCGAGGTTTTCGGTTATGACCAGCAGGAGGGACAATTTCTGCCCGTATCGGAGGTATCCAATGCAAGCAACAAGCAACAAAGAAGGCTGTCAGGAACAGGCGTCATCTAGATCAAGCTCAGCCTGGGAGTTCTGGCATCAGGCATTTGCCATCAACGGCTCCATAACTCCCCATGTGCTACCAAATGTCCTTTTGGTTGGGCTTTATGCTGGTCTGGTTTGCACCACCATCTTACTGATTAATCAGAGCGCGCATGTCAATCTGTCGCTGCCGATCGCTCCCTATGAGTTCATCGGCGCCACCTTAGGCGTAGTTCTGGTCTTGCGTACGAACGCAGGATATGAGCGCTGGTGGGAAGCAAGAAAGCTCTGGGGAGGGATTGTCAATCAATCACGCAACCTCGCCATCGCGGGATTAAGTTATGGACCCCAGGATCCTTGCTGGCAAAAAGAGTTCGTCGCCTGGGCCTCGGTCTTACCGTATATCACCACCTGCAGCCTGAGAGGAGAAAGACCGAGCGAGAGATTAAGTGACTTGATTGGGCAACTTGAATTGGAAAGACTTGCCAATACAGAGCACATGCCGAGTCAAGCCTCTCTTGTACAGGCTAAACTGCTGCGCCAGGCCTACGAACACCATGACATAGAACGATTGGCATTCCTTGAATTAGAACGACAACGTGCAACGCTAATAGATCATATCGGAGCCTGCGAACGCATACTGAAGACGCCGCTAGCACTGGCATATGCCATCAAAATCCGCCGTTTCATAGCGATGTTCTTGCTGAGCCTGCCTTTTGCACTAATTGAATCACTCAAGAGTCCCTGGCTTGCAACGATCGTTACCATGCTGGTTGCCTACCCGCTGTTCTCGCTCGATCAACTCGGTGTAGAACTGCAGAATCCGTTCAGCACAAAAAACCTCAGCCATCTGCCGCTCGATGAGATCTCCAGCAACATTGAGGGCAATTTAAGCGAGCTACTGGTCTCTGCAAGAGTGGATTCCGAGTGCTCTGGGGATCAAGAACAGGCGGTAAATCTCTTCCTGCACCAAGTCAAGGAAGTTGTCACTTAGACGGGCCGACTTCCTTAGGCGTTTCCGACATAACGAAAGACAGTAGTGCCACCATAGCCGTGGCCTTTGATCAGGGACTGAACATGGTCGCTCGCTTCCTGGCCGTTACCCAGGTATACCGCAATGTGACCGCTATCATGATGGGCTGACTTGCCGTGCACAAGCACGTCCCCAGGCTTTAGATCGTTGATTGATACCACTCGAAAACGAGGATCATTGAGCAACTGATCCCTGGCCATATAGGCATGCCGTCCATGCAGATGCACTCCGATCTTATCCAGCGCATCAGCCACCCCGGAATAGCACCAACCGACCGTGTTGCGCTCAGAAGCTTCCTGATAGGCTACCTTAGCGATTCGATTGGCGACATACTGATCGCCTGTAACATCGGCTGGTTCAGGCTGAGTCTGGTCAACCATTCTCTTGTAAGCGTGCGGACCGGCACCTAAAGCAAGAGCCACTCTCTTCACGTCTTCTTGATCGTTTGCCATCGAAATCGACACTCGCTTATTTGGATCGTCCGGGTAGCGAGCAAACAGATTGTAACCACCGTTAGTTGCTTCGTACTCGTAGACAACTCCCTTTTGTTCGTTGCGATATGTAGCTGATTGCGTCAGCTTCCCATCAACCATCCTGGTCACTACATCGTCTCCGCGCGTGAGATGACCGACTTTGTTACCTTGAGCATCAGTGGCTGTTATGTTGCCGAAAAGATCGATATCGGCGCTAGCAAGCTTAGCTGTTTGTCCTTCACGCGTAGCCAGCCAACTGCCGTCAGACTGCCTTTGAGCCTGCTCGAAAGTTTTGCCGTCTGCCCCGGTAATCTTATAGCCAGACATGACATTGTTGGCATCATAACTGACTTCGGTAACCCGTCCAGTCGGCCCTTCAATCCTGTTGATTCGGCCATTCTCGTCTAAATACTTGACGCTTGTAAGATACACAGGGCGATTGGAGTCTAGCGCCTTGCCGTCACCGAGATCGTTGCCGTAGTCCCGATTGTATTTAAGTACCTTCTGAACCTCTTTTGCCAACTGTTCGTCCGACAGATTCGGATGCAAGCGCTTGAACAATTCCGGCAAGGTCTCGCCGGGTCGAGGATTGATTGCAGCAACTGTGTCGCTGGTGCCTCTCTTCTCATTTTTCAAGGTGATGTCGCGTACCTTTTCGGTATCACGAGTCAGCTCTACTCCTGGCACGTGACGCTCGGCAGCATCGTTTCGCTGACCATTGCCCGGCAAAACGTCGCTTGCCTGACGGTTGTGCAGGTATTGCTGCCACTCGTTTGACCAACGTTCATAGTTCGAACCAGTCTTATGCTCAGGGTTCGCTTCTTTCTTTTCGGGCTTATGCTCGAACGAATTAGGATCTCCAGCCACGTTTGTCACCACAAGGGATAAGGGCAACTCTTCTTCTACTGCAACTGCTGGTGTATATACCCAGCTCAGGTAATTGTGGACATAAACTGCCGGTTTGAAAAGGCCCTAATCGCTGTAAACGTGGGAAGATCACGAAACTATTTTTGAGATTTTAGCTAAAAGCGGAGGCAACTAGCGAGCTTCCAACACTTTCATCAGATGGTTTACCAACTTATGACCGCCAAAGTGGTTGAGGTGCGTACTGTCCCAGAAATCGTCCTTGCCGAATTCGGCAGAATCTCCTAGATCCAGCACCTTCGCTTGATACTTGCCGGC
>CAZSNX010000367.1:0-5008 GCA_964607945.1 uncultured Candidatus Obscuribacterales bacterium | reverse complement strand
AGCCTCGATTCTTATCATAACTAGATGAAACGAGCCCCGGAGATCAAGAAACAACTGAAGTAGTTACGAGATCTTTGACAGCCAATTTTGGGAAACATGCAAGCCGACAATTTCGATCCTGATCTGCCGGTTTGCCGCACGGTAGATGGTCTGGTCGATCTTCTGGATGAGTCGTCCATTTCTAAGAGCGCTGCATACAACAAGGATCTCGCACCAATCCCGATTGTACAGCGCAACTGGTCAGATTCGCATTTCGCCAGTCTCTGGGCAGGAATGGCCTGCAATATTCCAACCTACATGATCGCATCAGGGTTGATAGCTAGTGGTATGAACTGGTGGCAAGCACTGCTGACAGTACTGATTGGAAACATTATTGTTCTGATTCCGATAGTTCTAAACTCTCACGCTGGCACCAAATACGGTATCCCATTTCCAATTTCAGTGCGAGCTTCCTAGGGAATACGCGGCTCTAACCTGCCGGCCATCATGCGCGCGATCGTTGCCTGCGGTTGGTTTGGAATTAACGCTTGGATTGGCGGACAAGCTGTCTACACACTGTCGACTACTGGATTGCTAGAAAGCAACAGCTAAATTTGCTTGCGCTTTATCTGACAGAAGGTGAATACTGGTATCAGAACGGTTGGAATTGGCGAGCAATTTGCGCAACTCTAGCCGGCTGTTTTTTTGCGTGGATTGGAGCATTTAATCCGAATCTTCGCATTCTCTATGATTACAGCTGGTTTGTCGGCGTAGGAGTTGCCGCAGTCGTTTACTACGGCTTGATGAGTCGTAAAACGTCAGCAACTGTAAATAGCGTAAGTTAGGAACCACTTATTACTCACCGGTGACAATCGCTTAGGATACGCGCATCCAAGCATTTACTATAATCGTTATTGAGAGATGCAGAACTTTCAGGACGATATTCATGGTGACTCAGTATCTAAACTCTATAGGCAAACTGGTGCTACTCGCAGCAATTGCAACCGTTCTGCCTGCGGCGGCCGCGGAATCACTCTGGGAAAAGTACAGCCAGGAAGCCGCAGCCGCTTACAAACAAGGCAATGACGTTGAAGCTGCAAGTCTGTTTCAATTGGCAATAGAGCAAGCGAAAAAATTACCAGCTGACGACCTGACGTTGGCAAAACTGATGGGAAATCTGGCTGCTGTATTGATTGACCAAGGAAAGCTTACTCAGGCGGAAGTAGTCTTAAAGGAAGCACTTGCTGCTAAAGAAAAATCAGTCGGGAAAAGCAACCCGGAGATAGCATCTACGCTAAATGACATTGGAGTTCTATGCTACCAACAGCACAAGTATGAAGAGTCCGAATCTTGCTTTCGTCGCGTTCTTGAAATGGATGAGAAATTCCTGCCCCCTAATCACAGGGAAAGAGTGACCACACTGGAAAACTATGCGAAGTTGTTGAGTAAGTTGAATCGACAGCAGGAGTCCGAAAGAATGTATGGGCAAGCAGATCGAATACGCGCGAACTTAAACAGGAGCCACTAATCAGAAGATGACTCAGTAAAACAGGTTGTAGGCGCAAATCCAGGAGCCTTATCATTCATATGGAATCAAAGTTTCAATACATCAGTCCAGCCGAACAGTGCGCCTATTTGCCCGATCAGAAGTGGCAACTAGAGTATCTCTTCTTTCCTACAATGACAGCAGATGACCATCATCTGTATCTTAATCAAGGTTGGCGCCGAGCCGGACCATCCTTCTTCCGTCCACAGTGTCCGAGCTGCCGATCCTGCCAATGCTTGCGAGTCCTGGTCAACGATTTCGTACCAAACCGCAGCCAGCGCCGCACACAAAAGCTAAATCGGTCTGTTGTTCAGCTAGAGATAGGCTCGCCGACTGTAACCGAGGAAAAAACTGATCTTTACGTACGTCATCACGCGTTTAACCGTGTCAAAAAAGAATGGCCATTCACAGGAGAACTACAGGCACTCGAACACCTCTACTTTCTAACCAAAAATCCCTTTCCGGTTCAAGAATGGCGTTATCGAATCAACGAAAGGCTGGTAGCAGTCTGTTATGTGGACCTATTACCTGACGGCTTTTCAGGAATATACTTTATCCATGATCCTGACTTTCGTAAGCACTCTCTGGGAACATGGATGATTCTGGAAATGATTGAGCGCGCCAAGCAGTTATCGCTGCCATATGTTTACCTGGGTTACTACGTACAAGGCTGCCGTTCAATGGAATACAAAGGAAAGTTTCACCCACACCAGATATTAGGGACTGACGGCAACTGGCACGATCATTGACTGATATGATCGAAGGAAAGGAATTGAAACCTGCTTGTAGAAAACTTCTATGACTTCACCCAGACAGCGCGCGGACTTTACAGAGCACATCCTTCTTGCTGCCGGATTCCTGTTCTCCTGCCAGTTTGTGGGGGCCTCTGAACTAGCGCGAACGTCGGATCTGGTTCCGCTGCAATCAGCATCTCAGTCATCCGGAAACTCATCAGAACCCGCATCAAACCAGTCAGAAGATCCGGGACAGCCACCTACTTCGGCTGCCGACCAATCTTCGGTCTCCACTCCAGAGCAATCATCAGCATCACCCACGGATCAGTCATCAGCATCCTCTCCAGCCCCGTCATCAGCAGCACCCCCAGATCCTTCATCAGTCTCAACGCTTGAAGAGCCTTCACCATCAACTCCCGACCAAGCGCCTACAGCAACCCCCGATCAATCTCCAACTGCTGCTTCAGACCAGCCACCATCCTCGACTTCCGACCCCCCCGAAGAAACGCAAGCACCGTTGCCTGAACCTTCAGCCGATCCGGCTCAGCTGCAATCTTTGGATACGGCGCCGGGCTCGCTTCCAGCACCGGAGCCCGAACAAACTGTTGCTCCCGGCGTTAGAAAACCGCTGCAAGGGAACGTGGAGCAAGTAGGCTTGCCCGGCTCCGCGCAGGAAACCGGTCTGAGTAGCGGAGTCGGCGGTGCAGACTGGAATGGCACGCCACAACGAGGCGGTATGGGGCAATACCAACCTAATCCGCTGCAAGGTGGAGCGGCTGCTCAAAATCCAATGTCACTTAATGCTTCAAACGATCCTGATGCAGCAGATCAAGAGCTAATGATCAATTGGGATGTATGGCGCAACAATCTCATGCAAGCGATTCAATCCGGGACTTTAGCCAAGATAAATGTCCCAAGCGATGTACACTTCGTTTGGGACCAGGCTAAACAGATGATGGTAACTCGCTATCCAAATGGAACATCTGCCTGGTATGCGATCGAGGTGTTACCGGATCGTCGAATCATCAATGTCAGGTTAACTCAGTCATCTCGCTATCCAACTTACGATCAAGCAGTACTTCAAGCTATAAATGACTTGCAGGGAAACAATATTCTCACCTACCCAAGAGGCTCCAGACGCCACATAGTCTCGCAAGAAGCTAATGTGAGAACGGCCGGACAAAGTCAATCTCAGAACTTTCAATTCGGCGACGTGGAACGACAACGCTACTGAAGATCACCGCCAAGAATCCCTCAAATTTGCTCAACACTATTAATCACGAACAAGCACTCCCCTCTTATACTGCTAAGCTCTTGCGAAGTTTTGGATCACGCAATTTCCAGATTGCCTGGTCTGTAAGAAAGTGATGAAGGTTTACAGCACAGAATACCGTGGCAAAAGCCAGCGTGTAATCGAATCCACAATCTTGCAACAGGCGAGGCAACCCAATGTATATGGCAACTGCCCCCAGCATCAATGTTCCGATGTATTTCAATCCAGCTGATTGGTTAAGCAGTCGCCACATTTGGCAGGTGCTTATGCCTTCCGGTAATCCTTGCTCCTTCAAATGCTGAGCAGTCGTCAGCACGACATATTGCGCTCCGTGATAGAAAGCGGGAACATACAACCACAAAACCCCAGCAACATCCTTTCCAACCAGAAAAATCGCAACACCTGTAAGAAGCATCAGTGCCGCCGGCAGGGGGAATAACAGGCGCTCGTTTACGAGCTTCCGCAACCCGATCAGACAAAGTGCACAGATTGAAATAGCCAATAGAACTAGACTAGTCTGATAAATCCACACTGGCAACGGCCCCCAGAACGGGATTATCTGAGCGAGAAACCCATTTCCGTTCCAATCCTCAAAAGTGAACTGTCGAAGTATTGCCTGCACAGCGGTCAAGTTGAGCACACTAGCTAGTACAAGTTTTTCGAAATTGGTTAATCGGTAGTTGTTCTTGTAGCAATACAGTAAGGTCAATCCATATGTCTGAGCCGTGAAATGCTGAACGACCCAGACCAGGTAGACCTTTGCCATAATCGGCGTGAAGCCCTTGACGAACAACCCTGCGATTGCAAGCCCGGCACAAGCAAGCGCCGCCCAGCGAGTATAGAGCGAATAACGCTCCCTGGTTTCACCATTCTTGTAGGCTCGGACTAGCGTAGCTGCCGTATGGGTTTCACTCAAAACATGTGTCCCAATAATTACAAGCAAGGAAAGAAAGCTGACCATCGCTTGATTATTAGCCGGCGCAACTACAAAGTAGTGAAACGCAAAGAGCAGCCAAACAATTCCTCCGCAGCACAACAGCAAATCGACTGCCGGGTGCAATATCCACACTAGCCTCCCGCGCTCAGCGCCGGTAGAAACCGGCGCTGAGTTACTGGAATCGGAAGTCACCAGGTGAAGTATTGGCTTGGATTGAGTTTGCTCAATCGGTGCCGTATCGTTCGCCGTAGTTAGACTAGACATTCTTCAGCCTCTTTTTCTTGCTCTGTCATGACTTCGGTAGACTCTTCGACCACGCGAGTCTGCTTTCTGAGCCTATGCTTGAGAGTGACAGTATTGCCTTCGACCCGAACATACATCTTGTTGAATCGAGTTGCCGCAGAAACCAGTCCGGCGGCCGCCATCTTTACAATGGCTGCCCAGGTTCTCCACAATGACCGCACATAAAGTGGCAGAGCGATCAATGCCGACACCATCCACAGGGACTGTGCCCCCACGAACACTTGTTCGCCCAGCAT
>CAZSNX010000366.1:0-5016 GCA_964607945.1 uncultured Candidatus Obscuribacterales bacterium | reverse complement strand
CCATTTCTCCAGCAATTCCGGAATGATTTCAGGCGGATCTTGCAAATCGCCAGCGATAAACATGACGCAATCGCCTTTGCTGGCCACAACGCCAGCCATGATTGCTGCGTGGCTTCCGGAGTTCTTTGCGAATCTGATCAGTCGGACATTTTCGTTTTGTCGGCAGATCTCTTTGACCAGATTTGCTGTTTGATCCTGCGAGCAATCATCGACAAAGACAATTTCCAAGCAGACCGGGCGCAGGCGCTCTTCAAGCTGCCTCAAGCGAGCGAACAGACCTTTGATATTGCTCTCTTCATTGTAGAGAGGAATCACAATCGTAAGGATGGTAGCTTGTTCTGAGCGCACCGTCTGGACTAGACCTCAAAAGGAAAACAGCTGCAGGAGCCGAGCTGCACCGGACAGCCATAAGTTATCAAGGATGGGGTGACTTTACAAGATTGCCGATTTCGTCTGAAAAGATGTTCACGATCAGAACATTAGCTTGCAGTCATCTTCGGGCGGTTTGTCATGCCGATCCATTCGTGATGCTGAATTTATCATTTCGTGTAGACGACATCTTGAGTTAATTCCAATTGAGCGTGAATACGAACTTTCGAATCTGTTGGCTGCCGACTGTGGACTGATTAATACACTCAGGCGGATCCAAAGAGGAAGCGGTGCTAGAATTTACGCCCAGTCTCAGTGCTCGGGACCGGTCATAAGGAATTAAATTCGTTCATGGGTGAGATTGCCGCTGTCATTCAAAGCAAAACAGGGGCGCCGTCCTCGAACAAGAAGGGCAGCCAGTCATGGTTCTGGCCTGTTCTTTGTCTGCTCTTGATTGAAGTAGCCGCCTTCGGCATCAATGTTAAGAATGTCGGCGTCTATCAGGATGAGTGGATTTACTTCGGCAACCTACACTTTGTCGAACACACTTTGCCAGCATTGGTATCGGCGCTCCTTTGGGATCCAAGAATCATCGTCAGACCGCTTGAAGCGCTGCATTTTGGGCCGATTTTCTTTGTGGCCTGGGAAAAGCCGTTTCTTTATCATCTGGTCTGTTATGTAACGGAGTTTCTTGGCGGCTGTTTCCTCTATCTGGGGCTCGAGCGGCTCTTTCGCAGCAGGGCGATTGCGCTGGCGGCAGCAGCGCTTTTCTTGTTGTACCCGACTCATGATGCGACCCACTATTACATAACCGCTTCCGGCGAGCATGTCAGCGCGACCTTTTTCACGCTTAGCCTCTGGTTGTTCATGAAGGCGCTCGATGAGCGGCGTAGCTGGTTGTTTAAGCTCTCAGCGCTTTCTTATTTCTGTTCGGTTTACAACTACGAGCAGACGCTTCCGCTGGTGGTTCTTTATCCGCTCTTGACCGCACTAAATTGGGGCTGGTCTGGGCTGAAACGAATTGGTTTGAAGCAATTCGTTCTTCACCAGCTGCCTTTTTTCTTGATAGCAATCAGTATGGTTATCTTTCGAAGTAAGGTGCTTCCGGCTCTCGGGCTCGGCTGGAACTATCAGACCTGTTTCAGTTTGCAGAACTTCATGAATGTAATGTTTCTGGGAGTCAATGTCAGTTTGTCGCCTTACCTTGTCAACTTTTGCGGACAGCTGATCGGTGAAGCGCTGAGTGAAGGAGTATCGACTTTCTCCTGGGTACTGCTGGCAGTCACTGTTGGTGTCATGTACCGGTGTATGTCGGCATCAATCAAAGAGCAGGATACGTTTGACAATGTTCGCTGCCTGTTAGCTGTCTGCCTGGGTGTCATCACAATTTTGTGCTCGTATACGATTTTCGGATTCAGTCCGGAGCATCAGCCGATGCTGGATGGCTGGCGCAATCGTGTCAACATCTGTGGCTCGCTTGGAGCTTCGATTGTTGTAGCCGGTGTGCTGGCATTCTTGCGGGATGTTTTCGGATCAGTGCCTCTTAAGGCTCGCAATTTCATCTTCGTATCGCTTGTCTGTGTATTATCCGGCTGCTTCTTGCTTGTCGATTGGCAGTTCGCCAAGCCCTGGATAGTTTCCTGGAATTCGCAGAAGCAACTGATGGCAGCGGTTAAGAGTCATTCCACAGAGATAAAATCCGGAGACTCAATCATCATTGGCGGTATCACTAGATACGTAAGATGGGCTCCGGTAGTGGATGGTATCTGGGATTTTCAAAGTCTCGTGCGCACAACGCTCAATGACAAGAGCGTCAACGCCAATGTAGTTACCGGCCGGTTGTATATGACAAAGGATGCCCTGGAAGACCGATCCGGAATTTTACTCCTGGGTAGATATCCTTACGCTCAAATGCTTCTTTACGCTCCTGACTTTGGGCAGTGGGTGCGTGTCTCTTCGCGCGCAGAGTTCGTCGCTTGCGCGCAGCGGTTTGGCTGGGCGGTAAAGTCGGATTTGTCGAAGTAGCAGCGCGGCGCATTGATTTAAGCGATTGAATCGCAGCCGCTGGCTAAGAAGCTGACTGAGCAACCCCGTCTTTCCTGCCGGCTGCAGCTCTTTTGAAGATGGCCAGTAAAATCAGAAGTGCGATACAACCAATAGCCAATAGTGCTCCGACCATGAAAGTCGTGGGGCGATACTCGAAGACCAGCTCGTGTTTGCCAGCCGGCAACGAAACACCCCTGAAGAGGTAATTAGCACGAACGATTGGAATCTCTACGCCGTCAAGTCTGGCTGTCCAGCCCGGGTAGAAGGTATCGGCCAGGACAAGCAGTCCCGGCGTGCCGGATACGGTACTCAAGCGCAATTGGTTCGGACTTGGGTATGCAATCTCGACCTGGTCTGGCGATTGCGAATCAGTCTCTGCACCAGCGCGTGGTGAAGCTATCAGAGGCGCTTCAATTACAGCCTCCTTTCGGGGATCGAACTTATCTGCATTCAGAATGCTCAGCGCTTCTGAAGGAGAGTTTGCGAGCAGCCAATTGTGGACTATGTAAGCCCGTGGCATGTAGCTCTGGCGCTGATATACGCGAATGCCTTGAGAGGTCGTCGTCAGTAGCTTCAGCTCTTGCAGGTGATCACTGGCAAGCGGTTCGAGGCTGAGTACGTAACGAACGTTTGCCACATCCAGCAGTTTGCTGGAGGCTGACGTGAAAAGCTGGTTGAACATGTCAACTTGAGCTCCCGCCCCTTTCATGAAGTCTGTGTAGCGGTTTGGAAAGAGCGGATTATGCGTGCGTATGTCGGCTATTCCGTAAACGGCCGTCGTGCTCGGGCGGCAGAGATGATCGCCGATTGCCACCATGCGGTCCTTCGACTTCTGTAAGAGAGAAATAGGTTCGACTACCGGATATGCGAATTTGGTTTGAATCGGCAGGGATGCTTTTGCAATGCTGGTCTGACTGACTACGGTTACGACGAGCAGCACCACAGGCAATGCTGCCTTCGGCATCCAGGAGCAGCGCTTGCTTGAAAACAAAATGGCAATAGTCCCTAACAGCAAGCCAATCTGTAGATACCAGGCATGAAAATTGACGGACATGTGCGGAATCATCAGGTCAAAGTCGCCTACCGCAAGCCTGACATGGGCCGCATGAAGCAACCAAGGTATACCGGCGACAAGTGCGGTTCCGCACAGTAGCAAGCCCAATGTTACGTTCAATGCGATCTCAGTTTGTTCGGCGAGTTCTTCGACTCCCCTGGCGCAGATCAGGGTTGCCAGCAAAAGAAAGGCCGGCAGGCAGTAAACAGTGATCAAGCAATTGAACGGTTTTGTAGTAAAGACGTCGTTCAGGAGTCCCAGTCTTGCGGTAAACGCAAAGGCCGTTAAGGAGACAATCAACAAAGCAAGCAGTGCCCGTCTCTTGTTAACTGCCAGAAGCAACGAAAGCGGTAGCACTGCCGCCGATAAGACTCCCAGGAATGGACTGGCTGCTCCGAAACCGGGCTGAAGGAGATTGTAGCCAATTCCTTGCCAGGGCACCCAGGTCGAGCCTCCAATACCGAATTTATAGCTGTCGGAGTTGAGCAGATACTCGATGAATGGCAGGAGCACCGGCGCTGACAAACAAAAGGCTGTCAAGCCGGTTACTGACAAACTACGGACTGCATAGAGCAGTTGTCGCCAGGGGCTGGAATTGCCGGCTGGCGACATGAACATCAGCGTTACCATCAGGAGTGAAGCAATACTGATATTGAAAAAAGAATTCTCCGGATGTCCGGACAGTATTGCTGTTGCGCAGCCAATCCCGGCGATGGACGCCCGCCCGACAGTGGGACTTTGAGCAACCCTAACAAATAGCCAGAGCAGTGCTGGAAGCAGACAGGTGGATGGTCCGGACATGTTTTCCATGTAATACAAATTGTATGGACACAAGGCGAAAGTAATCGCTGCAATCAGACCGGTATAGCGTTTGAACTCGAGCGCTCGTGCTACCAGGTAGGTGCCGAGCGCTGCGCCGAACACTTCAGATACCAGCAGTAAGTTGTAAGCACGCATGGATGGATTCAGGTAAAAAACAAGTCGCAAAGGCGAAAACACCGCTGCTTGAATATCGCCTACCAAGGGCGTTCCAAATCCGCAGAATGGATTCCAGAGCGGCAGGTGCCCGCTCAACCAAATTTTGGCTACAAGGAAGTGGTATGGAACGAGGAGCTGAACGATGGATGGATCGCAATTTCCGCCACGTCCGGTCCAAAAGGCACCGTAAAGGGAATCCCACTCGTTGAGCCTCGATATCTTGGAGATTGGTAAGCCCAGCACGACGGTCTTGGAAAAGAGCAAGACGATCAACGCAAGCAATATCAGCCCTGCCAGCCAGTCTTGACGATCCTGATTTCCTGCGTCACTCAGCCATCGCAATAGCCCTGAATCTAGTTTGGAACCTGGCATCATTTTGTCGACCGAACAGAATTAGGCCGTAGCTAAGGAGATCGTTTTTTCGGCTGGAAGGCGAAAAAGTACCATTTTAGGTAGCTGGGAAGCCAGGCCCAGAGCCTGAATTTTGATTCGCCTTCGGTGCGGTCGCGCCAGGTTGTGGGAATCTCAGCGATCTTGTAACCGGCAAGGAAAGCTTTCACCGTGATCTC
>CAZSNX010000365.1:4309-5023 GCA_964607945.1 uncultured Candidatus Obscuribacterales bacterium | reverse complement strand
TTCGGAACGCCTGATACATGTCTGGCTCGAAGGCTTGTTTTTTCGTTAGTGCTTTTCACTTGGCCGATAGGGACTACCCCAACAATTTATCGGCCTTGCGTATAGTTTTTCCGTACAAACTGATATTCAAACCTAGCATTACTTCATCTACAATCCGGCTAGGATGAGAATAGCGCCTGGTTAATGAGTAACGGGAAGTAAGTCCGCTTAGGCGTACGAGCAAGGTACACCTGGCGTTCTTCTGCGCCCGTTACCAGCAGCTCCGCATCGGGGAGTCGAAAATGCTAAAGTCGCTGGCAATACGTTTCTTGAATCTAGTTTCCGGACAGGAACAAAAGGTTGATCCGATTCTCGAAGCAACCGCGCTTAGTCGACTACGCTCGATGCGGAGGAAGGTGGAAACACCCGTGACCCACGGCGGCGAAAGAAGCGACCCCCTTACCCGGATGCGTAGCAAACTGAGTCCGTGGACTAAGAACATCTCCAATACCGCGGAGATCCGAGTTTCCCCTCCGCGCCAATCCGAATCGGTTTCGGCAGCCGAACAAGAACAAGCGCTGCGTAACTACTCTACTACCTCTGAGATGCCCGCTTGAAGCCGCCGAAGCTGTAGGCACTACATGCAGTGCCATTCTGAAAGAACCGCCATTATCCGCCGGCGGTTCTTTTCACGAATCTACCGAAGCACCGGCAGAACCGGAGGCATTTCGCTCT
>CAZSNX010000365.1:3583-4295 GCA_964607945.1 uncultured Candidatus Obscuribacterales bacterium | reverse complement strand
GCCATCAATGCCAGCGCGTAGATATAACCGTAGTACCAGTTAAGTTCCGGCATATTTAGTGGAGATCTGTCCGGATTGAAATTCATTCCATAAATTCCGGCAATCAGCGTGGCTGGCAGAAAAATGGTCGAAATAATAGTCAGCACTTTCATGATGGCGTTCATGCGGTTGCTGGAGCTAGACAGGTAAACATCGGTCAAACTAGAGCCCAGCTCGCGATAGGTTTCAATCCAATCAATCGTCACAACCACATGATCATAACAATCGCGCAAGTAGACTCGAGTTTCTTTCGAAACGTAGATGCTTTCATCGCGTAAGAGCGTATTGACAGCATCGCGCAACGGCCAGACAGCTCTTCGCAGCGTCAGAAGGTCTCGCTTAATTGAATGAAGCTCGCTTACGATTTTGGGATCAAGTCCACTGGTAACACGCGTCTCCAGCTCGTCAAGGCGCTCTCCGTACTCTTCCAAGCAGGGATAGTAATAATCGATTACGGCATCGAGCAATGCATAAGCCAAGTAATCAGCACCAGCATTTCGAATCTTGCTGTGAGTCTTCTTCCTGATCCGATCTCGAACCAGGTCGAACGGATCGCCGCCTCGACATTCTTGAAAGGTCACCACATAGTTCGGCCCGATGAACATAGCCAATTGCTCGGTTTCGAGAACATCGCTGTCCATTAGCATCTTGGCGATCACAAAGAGGAACCCAT
>CAZSNX010000365.1:0-3573 GCA_964607945.1 uncultured Candidatus Obscuribacterales bacterium | reverse complement strand
GCGAGCTTATGAAAGCCGAATCGCTCACCGATGCTGCGAATCATCGATGCATCCTCGGCGCCGTCAACGTTGATCCAGAGAACGGATTGTTTGTCCCAAAGCTGATCGAGCTGAGCCAAATCAACTAGCTTTTTTTCAACAACAGTCTCGGAATTGTAGACAAACAATTCCAATTCAGAAGATACGCTAAACGGGTCGTCAATCAACGTGCCCGGCTCAGCACCAGGCTGTACACTCCAACTCTTACGCCTGCGATTGAGACTTCGTTGCTCTCTGTGAGTCATTAATTTAGTGGCGAGCCTGTTTGACCTGCTTGTACGGGTCGTACTCATAGTCGCGAGGCAAGAGCTCTCGGACATTCTTTCGATAAGAGCCTCTCAAACGAGCCATTCTATCTCTTCCGCTGACAATATTATCGACGTTTGATGCGCCAAAAAAGGCATATCTCAGCCAGCTATAACCCAGCTGAAACCCTTGAAGCGGATTCCAGATAAAGCTGCCAAAATCGCTCACTGCCTGCGAGAAGGAGCGCACGAATGAATAGTCCAAGCTATCCTGCCTACCCAGCTTCCGCTTCAATAAATTGCGTTGCTCGAACGAAACGACCGGCGACTTCAACTTTCCCTGTCGCCTTTGTAATTCGTACAGCTCTTCGACTGTATAGCTTTCCGAAGGCGCCGCCGTCGCAGTGGCTGCAACCATATCCTTGAGCATCGGAAAGACCCTCGCCAGCCTGAATTACAGACTTTCAACTACCGCCAATCTATGAAACTCCTTTTGGGAAATTTAGTCAAGCCGGTCGGGCAATTAACTCTTGATAACCCTGTTTTTTGCCACACTTCCCTGATTACAGACAGAGCCGCCGATCTACTCAAGAAGCAGACAGCAGGATACATCGACAACCGGTGCGGAGATTCCCACCCGCAAGGAACATGAATCATTCAAAATTGAGGGAAGGATAACACTTGTCCTTGCGAGCACGGCCTTTCCGAGCTCACAACTTAGCCACACTTTTGCGCTAACGTCTGTAACTGAAAAGAGCTCCACAGACAGGTAAACGCTTTTGCCGCCAGACGTTCCAATACCTGACAAACAACCACCGCCGGAGCCCGATTGGGTGCTCTCCTTTCTCAAGGACAGATCCGAGCCACCACCGCCATCCTTCCTGCGCAGCAGGAGCACTATGCAATGCCACGAATATAGGCGCTTTGAGCCGCCGGAACCGTTTCGACCAAAGACGTCAAAACGCCCGGTCGAAAGCGAGATTGCCAGTCCGAAAGAGTCCCCTCCGGCATCTCGACTTTGGGGAGGAAAGGCAAATCCTTTCGATAGTATTCAGCCACAAGCGGTAGTACAAGGCAGCCTGGACAACTGCTACCTTCTATCAGCTTTAGCCAGCCTAGCACGCACAAGACCAGAGTTACTCAAAGAGATGATTTCGGAGAACACAGGTGGGCAATCGTTCACTATTTGCTTCCCAGGCGCAAAAGATCGCGAAGTGACAGTCGAGGCTCCCACCGAAAGAGAACTAGCAAAATATACGAAGTCAACTGAGTTTGGCATCTGGCCGGCAATCTTAGAAAAGGCGCTCGGTAAGTACCTCAAGGAAAACAAAGCCGAATGTCTCAAGCTGCTCGGGCACGAGCTGGCAAATTCGAACTCCGCTGACCTTGCTCAGCACACAGATGGAGGGGGTAGGGCAGCGATGATGCTGCAACTTCTGACCGGAAACCCGACCAGCGGCGTGGAGATTCATCGGCGACGAGATCCCGAGCCTTCGCACGATCTGTTGAAATCAGCCTTCCACACCAGCGATCGGCGCCTACCCGTAGTAGCAGTGATCGCGGAGAACAATGCCGATGCACTCAAGGCCGGCCTCACTCCAAAGCATGCCTACAGCGTCTTGGCTTATGATCCCGATACCAGAATCCTGACCTTGCGCGACCCATACGGAAAGGCTATGCAAAACTCCGAAGGGCTTGCAATCGAAACCAATAACGGCGTCTTTCGCATGCGATTGGACCACTTCATACACTTGTTCGATGAGTTGAGCTGTAGTGGCAGCGAATCTTCCGGGACAAGAGGATTTATGATAATTCCCAAGCATTTTGTATCGCTGTGCGAGACAAGCAAGAATTTAGAATGCATCCATGCAACAGATCGGAGGGGATATGGCTATCCTTTTGGACAAACGAGATGACGGTTCGCTCGCTTTGTTAATCGACGGTGATCTTCAGTTCGATAGCAGGGACGAACGAATTTACCATGAGGCTCTTGCTCTGCCGGCTCTGGCCATCTCTGAACGACGAAAGCCCGGACAGCGAAAGGCAATTATTATCGGCGGTGGCGATGGCTTAACCGCGCGTGAGCTATTGAAATCGGAGACGATTGAATCAATCGACTTGGTGGATTACGACGCCGGCGTACTGCAACTGGCGCAAGAGGACCTGAAGGAGCTCAACAACCATAGCTTGAGCGACCATCGCATAAGAATTCACACAGAGGACGCCTGGAAATACGTTGAGCGCGCAATCACGCTTGGCACCACATACGATATCGCAGTAATCGACCTCACTGTCGCGCACGATGCAGCCGGCGCAAAGTTTCACACCATGGACTGGTATGCGATGATCGCAAACTTGCTTACGATCGACGGACTGCTGGCAGTAAATGGCGTATCGCCATCGGCGACACCGGCTGCCTTCTGGTCGGTATTCAACAGTATGGTGGCAGCTGGATTGCAGGGACTGCCGTACCGCATTTTCGTTCCGTCCTTTGCTCAAATGGGATACGGCTACGACTGGGGATTCTTGCTCGGTTCTCCAACGCGAATCAAAGCTGACGAACTGGACGACAATCTATCCCTGGCGGCTCCCCGCCAAGTCTTAACCGATGCCGCTCACCTGAGACAGCTATTCGAGTTTCCCGCCGAGCTCTTTGAGCATCAGCCAGCAGCTCTGCCGGCCCGTCTCGGCAGTGAGGTACTGCTTCATTACTTTTACAACAGCGAGGAGATCTCTCCTCGCAAGTTGTCTACTTGGAACGCATTGACCGCCGATTTAGCGAATCTTTCGATACCCGAGCCGGACACCGGCGAGTATTTGCTGCCACCGGAGATTCGGGCTTGCCTTGCCGAAAGTGGTGACACTGCAAATTTTGAAGAAACCCTTTTCGAGCGCGTACTCAATTTGATGCCGGCGCTGAATCGGTTTCAAACCAAGCAACTCGTCTCCGAGTTTCTTGAAGATCCCGCAGCATTCTTGGAGGCGATTGATCTAGGAGGGCTGGTTGAGCGACTATTGCGCCGGGCAGCCGAATTGCCTGCCAAACTAGTTGAAGAGTTAAAACTCCTGCGCGACAAGCTTACCGAGTGGTCCGGCAATTGTCTGTCCTTACTGGACATGGGAATGCGAGTAATGACGATCGTCACTGCCGTTGTTGTACTCGGCAATTTACTCTATCCGGACGCAGCCTACGGCAAAGGTGAGCACGGAGGAGGAGGACATGGCGGCGGCCACGGTGGCGACCACGGAGATCATGGTGGGCATGGCGACCATGGCGGGCGCGGAGACA
>CAZSNX010000364.1:0-5025 GCA_964607945.1 uncultured Candidatus Obscuribacterales bacterium | reverse complement strand
AGGTACTGGTATCACAAAGGCGGGAGTAATGGAGTTGCGAAAGTCCTTGCCCAACTGCATGATACAAGCCAATGCCTATTAGTCACGATTGAGGAAAGCTCAAAACAAGCTCGAAGCTAAACTTCTAATTGATAGCCACAGTCTGCGATGAGGTTACCAGCGGAACATTGCTATCGGTCCGTTTAACCCATACAACCACGTAATAGAGCCCAGGCGTCCAATTCTGTCCGGCTTTAACATCGACGGAGAATCGTTCGCCTGACTGAGTCGCTGCAACATCAACGCGAGTGGGTGATGTATAAGGGGCTGGAAGATAACGGGCAATTCTTTCGGTGGGCAGGTAGTAAGAATGCGTTGCCCTCAACTCGGTAGTCGACATCGGTCTGGGAGCGGCTTCCCGGTAGATGTCCACACTGTAGACCGAAACACCTTTCGGTAGCTCTCCTTTGACTGGGAAACTAGCTCCCCGTGCGTGCAGCGTCGGCACTTTATTTACCTTGCCGTACTGATTGACGAACTCTTGCGCGCAGATGACTCGATTGCCAGGGACAGTCATGGTCAATCCGATGCCTACCTTGTTGTGCGACGGATGCAGGATGTTGCGGCGATGTCCGTCCTGCATCGGTGGTTCGTTGAAGAAGAGCGACTCGATCTGCTCCAACTCTCTGGTGTGAAAGTATTGCGTCGGAGCAAGCATGTAAGTCTCACCGGGGGCAAAATCGTGTGTGACTAATACATTTTCCGATACTGCAGCTTGTCCACCTTGCTCCGAATAACGTTGGTCAGGCTTTCTTCCCAGCGCATCCCAGTGGCTTACATACTTCGATAACGCCATCTCGACTGTGTGTTGCTGGCCGACGGCACTAGCTACATCATCGAGTTCGACCGGTGGCAGACCGTAGGAAGCTCTGTCCCGATTAATCAGTCCGACCATGTAATGGCGAGCCTGCCGCAGATTGAGCCATTCTCCACTTGATTGCGAAGAAATATACTCCCGGCCCAAAACAGGCCCCTGAACCAGTACGAGGTTCAGACACAGCAATATGACTGCAAGCAGCAACTGTTACTGCCCCCAGAATTGTTTGTGCTATCTCATTAAGGAAAAGTGTTGTCCAACCGGAAAGATATATAGACCGACCCAACTGTCAATACTCTTCGCCCGATAGATTAACACCCCCTTAACTATCTATTAGTGGTCTTGACAATACCTTTGTCAAAGGAATTTTTCCGGACTTGGTCTGCAAAATCTTGTGTTGAGAGCGGTTGCAGCATCTCCTGAAAACCTCAGCCAATCGATTCTCCAGCAATTGCGATCGAACGTCCACGGCGGATAAAGTCTCTCTATTAAAAGCTTGCAACCAGATCGATCTTCAGTACATTTATTAGAAGTAGAAGCCCACGCCGCAATTGAAACTTTGCAGCATCTGCCTGACTGCGCTGTTCTGGTAGTCGGTTCCAAGAGCCAAATGGGTGACCGGTGTTGAACGGGTTAACGCCGGCAACCCAATAATATGAGCAAAGCCCGTCCACCAACGCCCTCGTTTATATCGCAATCCCCAAGTAAACATGTTCTGCGTGTTTGAGGCATAAATAGGAATCATTTGCTTGCGCGAAATTGGTGCGCTGTTCCAGACATAGCCAACCGAACCGCTCCAGTTTCGATTGAAATCGTAGTCGAGACCGGAGTTTATTACCCAGATGTCTTTGAAGCCGGCATCGAACTTGGTATTGAAAATGCCAGCAAGACGAACATTGCCGTACAGGCTGTTTCTGTAGTTCAAATAACCAGCCTCGGTGGCAAGCTTCATTCTCTCGGTCGGCTGGCAGCTCACTCCAAATGAAATCCGGCCAGGCATGATGAACGGCTTAATGGTAAGCGGTCCGGATAGTTCACCATAGCCGGGAATAAGGAACCTGGCATTGCGGTTAGTCATTGCTCCCATGAAAGTTGGCGATACATAGCTTGCGCCAAGGCGTACTTTCTTGGTGAGATTGTAGATGCCTCCCAACTGGAAGCCGGCTCCAACCGAGTAACTATTAGGCCATTTCAGCATGCCGTTACCAAGGACGATGCCGGTAGTAAACTTGACCACCTGCAGATGCGGTCCGACGCCTACATACCACCGCTCGGTAAGCTTTCTTCCGAAGTTTGCGTAGATGGAGTATTTCTTGAGATCAACAGAAGTTTCTGCCGAGCCAGGATACTGTACAAATCGATTTTTAAATCGGGTACTCCATCCCCCGGTCTCCCATGCCAGTCCAAGCCCATTGCGCTCGCCGAGTGGAACGGTAGCGCCCAGATTGTAAGAGAGCAATTGCTTGATTGTGGAAAAGGCACCATCGCTGGTTGCACTCCAATGATTTCGAACAAATATGTTTGTACTCTTCGAGTCGAACTTTGCTCGCGCTTGCAGCAAAACCGACGCCGGCTGGCGCACATGAGCCAATCCGGTGTCTCCGATTGCAACCTCGCAGCCGCCGCGCGCATCGGATTGAAAGCTATGTCCGACCTCGGAAACACCATCTAGCTGCGCTTCGGCAGGCAGCCCGGTAAATAATAGTAGTAGAGCAAATCCACCGAGACAACGATACAACGTCGGGAGCAAGCGCGCAGAAGCCAAACCAATCAATTTCGAATACTCTCTATATTCAATAAAAACAGCAGCGACTAGATTCTGCGTCCCTTCAAGTAATCGATGCACTGCTTGACGTAACCGGCATTGGGATAATCAGGCTTCAGCTTCAAGACTGCTTGGTATTCTTTCAATGCTTCCGTGTCCTGACGCAAGTCTTTGAGAGAATCGGCCAAGCTGAGATGCGCATCCGGATTGCTCGGACCAAACTGTACTGCCAGCCTGGCCTCTCTGACGGCCTTTTCTGACTGCTTTTGCTCGCGCAGCAATTGAACCAGCAAGATACGCGCTTGAACATCCTTTGGTTGGATTTTCAAGGCTTCCTCGAATTCCTTTTGAGCATCGGCCGGCTTCTTCAACGCTTGCAGGCATAAGCCCAGCTTGTAGTGATATTGCGCATTCCTGGCGCCGGACTTTACTGCCTGCCGATAGTGTTTCTCGGCTTCGGCATAGTCCTTGCTGCCATACAAAAGGTCAGCCAGGTTCGTCCTGGTTGCTGCGCTGGCCGGCCGATATTTGACTGCCAGCTGCGCTTCCTTGGTGGCTTCCTGAATCTGTCCCTTGCTCTGAAGCACCAAACTGAGATTGTTGTGGTAATCAGCATTCTGCGGGTCGATGGCAACCGCCTTGCGAAACTCTGAGACAGCGTCATCGACCTTTCCCTGCTGGTAAAGCGCGATGCCCTTTTCGGCATGCGCTTTCGATTCAACTGTCGCAGCCAAAGAATAAGGACATGAACCAAACAATAATGTCAGCCCTGCAATTAAGGCAACACTAACTTTCTGGGCAATCATCTGCTATCTCCACTAAGCTGCGGCAGCGACCAAATGTGCGCCGGTACTTCCAAACTGAGTCGAGGCTAAAGTACTGCGGTTTCCCGGTAAGCTCCCCAGACTTCTCGCATGGCATCGCAAATCTCACCAAGTGTGGCATAGGTCTTTACCGCATCGAGAATGAGCGGGAAGCTATTTTCACCCGACCTCAATCCAGCTTTGAGCGTCTCGAGAGACTTTGCGACTTTCGCGCTGTCACGGCGAGCGCGCAGATTTTTCAAGCGATCGGTCTGGCGCCGTTGATATTCCGGTCCGATTTTCAATATCTCGATCTTCGAGCCAGGAGCTTCTTCGGTAAATGCATTCAAACCGACGAATATACGTTCCTTGGAGTCCAGTTTCTTTTGAAACTGATAGGCGGCATCTGCAATTTCCTTCATGAAGAAACCTTTTTCGATCCCGGCCAGCACCCCTCCACCTTCCTCAATCTTACGGAAGTATTCGTTGGCACCCTCTTCCATCTGGTCGGTTAGCCATTCGACATAGTAAGACCCAGCCAGTGGATCGACCACGTCGGCAACCCCGGTTTCGTAAGCGATGATCTGTTGCGTACGCAAAGCAATGTGCGCCGCCTTTTCGGTAGGCAGACCGAGCACTTCGTCCATCGAGTTGGTGTGCAGCGATTGCGTGCCACCCAGAACCCCTGCGAGCGCCTCGATGGCAGTGCGAACGATATTGTTTTCAGGCTGTTGGGCAGTCAGGCTGCAGCCGGCAGTTTGCGTGTGAAAGCGCAATTTCAAGCAACGCTCGTCATTGGTGCCGTAGTGATCTCTCATCCGCTTCGCCCAAATCCGGCGAGCGGCGCGATATTTTGCGATTTCCTCGAAGAAATCTATGTGCGCGTTGAAGAAAAATGAAAGACGCGGCACGAACTGCTCGACCTTCAAGCCTGCTTCGATGCCCGCGTCGACATATGCAAATCCGTCGGCCAAAGTAAAAGCCAACTCCTGAATCGCCGTCGCCCCCGCTTCGCGAATGTGATACCCGCTGACTGAAACGGTATTCCATTTCGGTACGTTGTAAGTGCAAAAGACAATCATGTCCTGAATCAACTTGAGAGCCGGACGCGGTGGAATCAAATAAGTCTTCTGCGCGATGTACTCTTTGAAAATATCGTTCTGCAATGTGCCGTTTAGCTGCTTCAAGTCAAAGCCTTGTTTTTCAGCATTCGCAAGGAACATGCAGTAAACGATCACAGCCGGACCGTTAATAGTCATTGAGGTGGAGACTTGGTCCAGTGGGAGATCGCGATAAAGAATCTCCACATCTTCCAAGCTGTCGATCGCGACTCCGCAAACGCCGACTTCACCGTTGGCCTTGGGATGATCCGAATCGTACCCCATTAGAGTAGGAAGATCGAACGCGGTGGACAGTCCTGTTTGCCCCTGGGACAGCAGATATCTGAACCGCTCGTTGGTCTCCTCGGGTCCGCCGAATCCGGCAAACTGGCGCATCGTCCACACCTTGCCGCGATACATGTTGTGGTGAATGCCGCGCGTATAGGGGAATTGTCCCGGCTCACCGAGTCTTTCTCGATAGTCCCAATCCTTCAAGTCCTT